>CAYYZV010000063.1:0-11188 GCA_964476275.1 uncultured Roseburia sp. | reverse complement strand
GTTATTACAATCGGTAGAGAGTTCGGAAGCGGCGGACAATATGTAGGAGAGGAATTGGCAAAACGACTGGGTATTAAGCTGTATGATAAGGAATTGTTACAGCAGGCAGCAAAGGAAAGTGGTTTCTGCGAAGAGATTTTTGAAAACCATGATGAGAAACCAACAAACAGCTTTTTATATTCTTTAGTAATGGATACATATTCAGCAAATGGTTATTCTACAGCTTCATTCTTAGATATGCCATTGAATCATAAGGTTTTTTTAGCTCAGTTTGAAACCATTCGTAAAATTGCAGAGCGTGAATCCTGCGTTATGGTAGGACGTTGTGCTGACTACGCTTTAGCAGAGCATCCAAACTGCATTAATGTTTTTATCAAAGCAGATATGGATTTTCGTATCAAATTAGTTGCCGGACGTGCTAACTTAACAGAGAACAAAGCGAAAGACATGATCATCAAACAGGATAAACAGCGTGCAAGCTACTATAATTATTATACAAGTAAGAAATGGGGCGATGCAAGAAGCTACGACCTTTGTTTGGACGCTGGTAAGCTTGGTCAGGATGGCTGTGTTGATATGATTTTGAAATTTAAAGAAATTATGGATGCAGCAAAAAAATAAATAGGTGTGAAGTAACACATTTTTATATCGTGCATTAAATAAAGAATGATTTTAATTGTATATAAACATGAAATCCGTTATACTTATGAAAGAAACATTAGTATAACGGATTTTTATATATTGTTCTATAAGCTATCTCTCATTTTCTATGGGATAGTGATGCGGATGCCGGAAAGGTGGTTTAAAATGGCAAAAAACGTAGCGATTGGCATACAGCAATTTAATGAGATAAGGGAAAAAAATTATTATTATATTGATAAAACACCGTTTATTAAAGAATGGTGGGAGAGCGGGGATAGTGTAACTTTAATCACCCGTCCGCGCCGTTTTGGAAAGACACTTAATTTGAGTATGCTGGAGCAGTTTTTCTCAATTGAATATGCAGGAAGAGGAGATCTGTTCGAAGGACTTAAAGTATGGGAGGACGAGAGCTATCGGAATCTACAGGGAAGCTATCCTGTTATAAATCTTTCCTTTGCGAATATTAAAGAAGGAAGTTATGAAGCAACGCGTGAAAAGATATGTGAAGTATTAGTAGATTTGTATGTTAAATGTTCATTCTTAAGAGAGTCGGAAATATTTACAGAAAAAGATAAATGCTATTTTGACAGAATTTCTGTTCATATGAAAGACAGCGAGGCGACATTGGCATTGCATCGGTTATCGGATTATTTATATCGTTATTATGGAAAAAAAGTGATTATTCTTTTAGATGAATATGATACTCCGATGCAGGAGGCATATGTGAACGGTTATTGGGATGAAATGGTTGCTTTTACCAGAAGCTTATTTAATTCCACTTTTAAGACAAACCCATATTTGGCACGGGGAATGATGACAGGTATCACAAGGGTCAGCAAAGAATCTGTTTTTTCAGACTTAAATAATTTAAAAGTAGTTACGACCACCAGTAATGAATATGCAACAGATTTCGGATTTACAGAAGAAGAGGTATTTGCTGCTTTAGATGACTGTGGACTGAGCGAAGAAAGGGAAAAGGTAAAATATTGGTATAACGGATTTACGTTTGGAAAACATACTGCTATTTATAATCCGTGGTCCGTGCTTAATTTTCTTGATACAGGCATTTATGATACCTATTGGGCAAATACCAGTAGTAATAGCCTGATCGGAAAACTGATAAGAGAAGGAAACAAACGAATAAAAACAAGCTTTGAGAGTCTTTTAAAAGGCGAGGTGATTTGCAGTCCAATTGACGAACAGGTTGTGTACAATCAATTAGATAATAGAGAAAGTGCCATCTGGAGTCTTTTGATAGCAAGCGGCTATTTAAAAGTAGTCAGCAGGGAAAGTTGGTTAGAAGCCGCAACAGCAAGTTTTCCGGTATATGAACTTGCGATAACAAATAACGAAGTGAAAAAAATGTTCTTTTTGATGGTAAATGAATGGTTTGGAAAATCAGAAGAAAATTACAATGAGTTTGTAAGGGCATTGCTGATTGGAGACATAAAAGCCATGAATATATATATGAACAGGGTAACGTTGGATGTATTTAGTTACTTTGATACAGGAAACCGGCCGTCCGGATTGGAACCTGAGCGGTTTTATCATGGATTTGTGCTGGGATTGGTAGCCGAGCTTTATGATTCTTATATAGTAACATCAAATCGGGAAAGCGGGTTTGGAAGATACGATGTTATGATTGAGCCGAAAATGAAGGGAAAAGATGCATTTATATTGGAATTTAAGGTTCAAGATCCGGAAGATGAAAAGGATTTAAAAGAAACAGTAAAAGCAGCATTGCAGCAAATAGATGAAAAGCAGTATGAAACATTGCTTATTGCAAAAGGTATTCCATCAGAACGAATCCGCAAATTTGGATTTGCATTTGAAGGAAAGAAAGTATTGATTGGTGGATAGATGCAAAACAGCATTCAGATAAATGTTCTGAATGCTGTTTTGATATTCATTCTACTAAATACTGAGATACCACTGTTTAGTGATTTATGTTCAAAGTAATTTTATAATTTGAGATATTTCCTCATTATAATTACTGGATGTTTTTATTCTATATAAAGGAATTTCAATTGCTTTAAAGGTATTATTTTTAAATTTGTCTATTTCCTGCGCCTTTTCTGTATTATGGGAACTGTCATCTAATTCTATACCACATAAAATATTTAAATCATTATCACAAATTATGAAATCAACATGTCTTGATTTTATATAACCGCGATAGCGGGCATAATTCTTTTTTGCCGTAACTTTTATGAAATCCTCCATACGTACCTTGGGACAGATTAGTAGATTATGTCTATCCGTATATTTCCGCAGAACCTTGTAGAATGCATATTCTGTCTTTGTAAGCAGTGGTCTGCTGATATACGGATATTTTCTGCGTCCAGCAAATAATTTTATGGCCAAGACCAAAATTATAAGTATGAGAAAAATGGGAAGTATATTTTCCATAGTTTCGAACTCCTTTGTATTTATGAAAACTATTCGTTAAACTAGACTTTTGCGAATAAATACTTGTCACCTGCTATAACCTTATGATATACTTTATTTTAAAGTATTTGAACTCCTATTTAACAGATTTCATCGGAATCCAGAATTATGGTAAATGGTCCGTCATTCAATAAAGAAATTTTCATATCAGCACCAAAAATTCCCTGTTCAACAACTGGAATTTCTTCTTTGCATTTTTGGATGATATATTCATACATTTCCTTGGCAGCGTCTGGTTTTCCAGCACGTATAAACGACGGACGATTTCCTTTTTTGCAGTCAGCATATAATGTAAATTGTGATATTAATAATAATTCTCCATTTACATCTTTTAATGACAGATTTGTTTTTCCGTTTTCATCTTCGAAAATACGCAGGCCAAGCAATTTTTTGGTCATTTTATCAGCGATTTCTGAAGTATCTGTATCAGAAACACCAATAAGAACAAGAAATCCTTTATTAATATTACCTGTTATTTCATTTTCAACGCGGCAGGACGCGGATGTTACTCTTTGAACTACAAATTTCATTTGTGACACTCTCCTGTTTGATATTTTTTTAACAATATATAAATTGTTAGGAAACTTGAGATTACTTTACCCCACCCTAACAATTATTCTATTATATCATTATTTTTAAATTTAGAAAGGACATTTTATATGGATTTACAAAGATTATTAAGTTACACACGCCGTGCTGTAGATGATTATGCAATGATTGAAGACGGCGATAAAATTGCTGTCGGTATTTCCGGTGGTAAAGACTCTCTTACTCTCCTCTATGCATTAAAAAATTTACAGCGGTTTTATCCGAAGCATTTTGATTTAATAGCAATTACAGTTGATTTAGGATATAACGGATTTGATTTAGCTCCTATCGAAAAACTATGTCAAAAGCTTCAGGTAGACTATCATATTGTACATACAGACATCGGCAATATTGTTATGAATGAAAGAAAAGAAACTTCACCATGCTCTCTTTGCGCTAAGATGCGAAAAGGCGCTTTAAATAAAGCTATTATGGAATTAGGATGCAATAAGGTTGCCTATGCACATCACATGGATGATATGATCGAAACCCTAATGCTTTCTCTCATTTTTGAGGGTCGTTTCTACTCCTTTTCTCCACGAACTTATCTTGATAAAACGGGATTAACGGTCATACGTCCGATGATGTATGTTCCTGAGGCAGATGTAAAAGGCTTTAATAATAGATATCAGTTACCGGTTGTAAAAAATCCTTGTCCTGTGGATGGTATTACAAAACGTGAATATGCTAAAAATTTAGTACGTCAGATTAATTTAGAACATCCGGGAGCAAAAAAACGTTTATTCACTGCTATCGTTGAAGGAAATATACCAGGCTGGCCTCCAAAACAGCCAAGCTATCGCGAAACCCAAAATAAGAAAAATCAGAAATTTCAATAGCTAGGTTACATAATATTTTTATTGTAAACGAGGTGGAACAATGAAAGAAAAAGCTTACCATGAAAACATAGATAAAAAAATTGAAATTAAATTAAAAAAACGTTTGGAAAAATTACCAAAATTCTGCAAAACCTTTTTTATAGGAATTGAACCTACTACTGCTTCTAGAACCAGGCTTGCCTATGCATATGATTTAGGCTGTTTTTTTGAATATATGCATGAAAACAATCCCATTTGTAAGAAAATGGATATTCCGGATTTTCCTATTTCAATTTTAGAACAATTGACACCGACAGATATTGAAGAGTACTTATATTTTCTAAAATATTATGAAAAAGACGGAATGGAACATCATAATGATGATCGTGGTGTAAAAAGAAAATTAGCCTCTCTGCGTACTTTCTACCGCTACTTCTATAAAAAAGAACTTATAAAAGAAGATCCTGCTATCAAAGTTGATATGCCAAAACTTCATGAAAAAACAATTGTTCGTTTAGATGTTGATGAAGTAGCTTTATTATTAGATGAAGTTGAATCCGGAGAAAACCTCACAGAGCGCCAGAAAAAATTTCATGAAAAGACAAAGGTTCGTGATTTGGCAATTATAACACTACTCCTTGGCACAGGTATCCGAGTATCAGAATGTGTCGGGCTGGATATGGAGGATGTGGATTTTAAAAATAATGGTATTAAAATTCACCGAAAAGGTGGTGCTGAAGTAATTGTATATTTCGGAGAAGAAGTTCGAAAAGCGTTAATGGATTATTTTATAGAACGTCAAAAAATTATTGCCGAAGACGGAAGTATTAATGCTCTCTTTCTTTCCCTTCAGAATCGGCGTATTACAGTAAGAGCCGTTGAAAATTTGGTTAAAAAATATTCGAAACTTGTTACTGCATTAAAAAATATTACTCCACATAAATTACGCAGTACCTACGGCACAAATTTATATCGTGAAACCGGTGATATTTATCTTGTAGCAGATGTTTTAGGACACAAAGATGTTAACACTACCAGAAAGCATTATGCTGCTTTAGATGAAGACAGACGCCGCAAGGCTGCCAAATATGTAAAATTAAGAGATATCTAAATTTGCTAAAAAAATCCCCTTAAACAGATTTTATTTATCCTATCTGTTTAAGAGGATTTTATTATATCTATATTTATCACAAGAGCTTCTTATTAATTGCCTTACTGTACGGATAGCACTTCTTGAATCTTCTGAGTGATTCTTTCCTGAACCATTAATGCAATTTCCTGCGTCTTCATATGACCATATTCTTCATAATAAATTGGCTCTAAGTAATGTACTTGTGTTCTAACAGGTCCCCACCAAAAAGAATTAAATACCCTATAAGAGTCAATTAAAGCAACCGGTACGATCGGTGTTTTTGTTTTTAACGAAATTTTAAAGCAGCCAGCTTTAAAATCGCAGATTTTATTTTGATTATTAAATTCATAACCGCCTTCTGGAAATAAAATATAACGTTTACCAGCAGCAACTTCTTCTGCTACTTCATTAATAATCGTAAGAGCCTGACGAACATTGTCTATTTCCAAACGCTTTCCTTTTATCAGATCAACTGCTTCCCTAACAAAAATAGCATATGATTTCTTCTTATCCATAACAACGGAACATGGCTTCGAATGTGTATGTATAATCCCGAAAACATCATATTTCCCCTGATGATTCGGATAAAGCATATATCCCCCTTCAGAGGGCAGGTGTTCCGTTCCATAGGCTTTTGTAGTGATGCCACCGGTTAATTTCATCATACGAATACATTTCTTTGCCAGTTTATAACAATCTTCTTCATCATGCTTTTCCGGATGAGAAGCCCAGCTACGCATTTTGGTAAGCATAAATGGTGCGCGAAACAAATTAAAAAAAATCACATATATAAAACGTATCATGTAACTGCTCCTAAATTAATTGCTAGACAATAGAACAATTATACATGAAAATGATTAAAAAAACAATTCTCATCAGTTATCATTTTCTACAGAATAATACGGAACAACCAAAAATTGTCCGGCATGGATTTCATCCTCTGAAATGTGATTAATGGAACATACTTCCCTCATATATTCATTCCTATCATCATATTCATTTGTCATATATCTGCCTGCAATTTCCCATAAGGTATCCCCTGTTTTAATTTGTATACTGGTATAATACTTATAAGTATTTTTTCTTGGAGCAGCCTGCGTAATAATAGAACTGAAAAAAACAGAACACATTATAACGACTGCTATAATGGAACAAAACGAAATTGTAACTTGTCTCTGCTGTACATCCCCATATTTTTTACTATGATTTCTTTTCATCCTGTTTGCCTCCCCATAATTTTCATCCAAATGTATATTAGTCAAAACCGAACATTTGTTACGAACATTCGTTCTTGCAGTTTTATCATAATATACGAACAAGCGTTTGTCAACTATATTTTCGAACAAATTTTCGGAATATATGTTTGCTTTTTTTTAATATTTATGTTACTATAAAATTAGTGAAAATATTGGAGGTCTGTTTTATGGCATATGGAAAAATTAGTGATAAACAAAGAGAAATTTTAGAATATATTAAAAAAGAAATCTTAAACCGCGGCTATCCGCCTGCTGTTCGTGAAATTTGTGAAGCAGTTGATTTAAAATCCACTTCTTCTGTTCACTCTCATCTTGAAACATTAGCAAAAAACGGCTACATCCGACGAGATCCTACAAAACCTCGTGCAATTGAAATCATAGATGAGAATTTTAACTTAAGCAGACGTGAAATGGTAAATGTTCCTATCGTTGGACGTGTAGCTGCAGGTCAGCCAATTCTGGCTGTTGAAAATATCGAAAGCTATTTTCCGATTCCGGCTGAGTTTATGCCAAATGAAGAAGCTTTTATGCTTCGTGTTAAAGGCGAGAGTATGATAAATGCCGGTATTCTGGATGGCGATAATATCCTTGTAAAGCGTCAAAAAGATGCAAACAACGGAGATATCATTGTCGCTTTAGTCGATGATTCTGCTACTGTTAAAACATTTTACAGAGAAGACGGCCAGATTCGTTTACAGCCTGAAAATGATGCAATGGAACCAATTATTGTCTCTGACTGTGAAATTTTAGGTAAAGTATTTGGTGTGTTCCGATTCTTTTAAATTTTTTTCTGCTTCATAAACTAATTCAGAACATTTTTCTTGAGGATAAAAATTTTTACGAAATAAGGTCTGTTCTAAATATCATAATATATATGTTTTTAGAACAGACCCTAACTTAGTTTATCTTATAGTTCAGACGCATCAATTTTCTTCCCATCTCTCCAAATACGTTCTAAATCATAGAATAATCTGTCTTCCTTTGAGAAGATATGGATAATAATGTCGTTATAATCCATTAAAATCCATGTAGAGCTCTGATTTCCTTCCACCTGCTGTACTTTTACGCCAGCTTTATATAATGCTTCATCTGCTGCATCACGCATTGCCTGAAGCTGATTCTGATTATTACCACTGGCAATAATAAAATAGTCTGCAATAGGTGACACTTCGCGAATGTCAATAACCGTTACTTCTTCTGCTTTGCGGTCTTCTAATGCTGCAACTGCAAGCTTTGCCATTTCATTAGATGTCATAGTTATTATCCTCCTCATACTGTCTATAAAATTCGTAAGTTAATTCCGTTGTTGAATCTATACTGCCATGACCAGAACGCAGATAAATAAGTGTGTCACGCAATATTTGAGCCATACAGGCATTTAAATCACGAAAAGCCAATCTTCGTACCTTTTCAAGATTTGGAGCCTTATTTCGACCCGGTTCAATATAATCTGCAATATAGATAATCTTGTCTAAAAGATTCATATCCGGTTCTCCGGTAGTATGCACTTTGATTGCATGTAAAATTTCAGGATCTGTAATATCATATTCGATTTCAGCAAGGAGTGCTCCAAGCTTTGCATGAAGCAAAAATGGATTCTCTGCCTCAATTGGTGTAACAAGAATATTATGCTTATTACAAAGAGAAAGCTTTTCAGCATTCGGTATGCATTTTGCACAATCATGCAGCAAACCTGCTAATCTTGCTTTTTCCATGTCACAGCCATGCGCCATTGCAAGACAGACTGCGGTATTCATAACACCTTTTGTATGCGCATAACGTTCTTTATCCTGCGTTTTTTTCAATTTCTTTTTCATTTCTGTATAGTTCATATCGACGATCCCTCAAATTCTTTCGTTTACTGATACAACTTTTTTTCCTGAATATATCTTAATACCCCCTGCGGCAGTTCTTCTTCCGGCACAAATCCTTTCGCTAAATCAGCGCGAATGCCGCTGGATGAAATATCTACCTTAGGACAGGTCAAAGGATATATTTCTGCATGGAACAGGGATTGAATATGAGAAATTTTTTTCTGAATATCCTCCAAATCCATGTCATCCCGTACAGCGACTAAAATAATTGCCTTTTGACAAATAATTTCCGGATGTTTCCATGCATCAAAATAATCCAAAGAATCCGCTCCCATAATAAAATAAAATGTAGTTTCCGGATATTGTTCTTTTAAATCGCTTAAAGTCAGATAAGTATAGCTTGTTCCTTCCTTCTCAATTTCATAAGCAGAAACTTTAAAATATGGGATATCCTGTACGGCAAGTTTTGTCATTTCTGCCCGAACAGCAGCACTTGTCATTTTATCTTCATCCTTATTTGGCGAATGTCCAGCCGGAATCAGCCAGACTTCATCCAATGAGAAATCTTTATAGGCACTCTGTGCAATGCTTAAGTGTCCATTGTGAATTGGATCAAAAGATCCTCCTAAAATACCGATTTTTTTATTTTGGTAAATCATATTTGCTATTCTTCTTTGCCTGTTTAAATAAAATAATTTTCTTTCCAATTACTTTTACAACAGCAGACTGTGTTCTCTCTGCAATCACCTGTGCAATTTCATTTGGATCATCTGCGCAATTCTTTAATACAGAAATTTTGATTAACTCTCTTTTCTCTAATGCTTCACTTAATGCAGTAATTAACTCTGGAGTGAGGCTTGCTTTTCCAATTTGGAAAATTGGAGACATAGTACTAGCTTCACTTCCGAGGTATGCACGCTGTTTACTTGTTAAATTTAACATAACATTTCCTCCTCGTAAAAAATCTTTCTTACTTATAATAATCAAATTCATGACCATAAATACGAACGGTATCGCCGTCTGCAATACCACGTTCTTCTAATTCAGCCAGAATCCCCTGTTCTTTCATAAAATTCTGGAAGAACAAGAAGCCTTTTTCTGTTTCGATATTTGTATAACCTAACATTTTTTCAATCTTAGGACCTTCTACCACAAACGCTGCATCATCCGCACGAGTAATGGTATATGGCTCATCTTTAAAGAACATTAATGCCGGATCAAATTCCTGCTCATATACGATTGGTTCTTTACCGCAAGTCTCAAGTAAATTATTTACATGATAAAGTAATTCCTTTAATCCCTTACCACTGACAGCGGAAATAGGAAATACTTTTACGCCATCTTTTTCAAATTCATCACGCAATGCTTTGATAATATCATTTTCATCGCCATAGATGGCATCTATTTTATTGGCTGCAATCACCATTGGTTTCTCAAGTATAGCCGGGTCATAAGCATAAAGCTCCTTTTCAATTGCCCGAATATCTGCTATTGGATCACGTCCTTCTGTTCCGGCCGCATCCACAATATGAATAATAACGCGGGTACGTTCAATATGACGCAAAAATTCCAAACCAAGTCCTACACCTTCAGAAGCTCCTTCAATAAGACCTGGAATATCCGCAATTACAAATCCCTTTGCACCATCTAAGTCAACCACACCAAGGTTTGGCTGTAAAGTTGTAAAATGGTAATTTGCAATCTTTGGCTGAGCATTTGTCACGCGGGATAATAAGGTTGACTTTCCTACATTTGGAAAACCTACTAATCCAACGTCTGCTATTACTTTTAGTTCAAGCAATACTTCTAATTCAATCGCTTCACCGCCTGGCTGTGCGTATTTAGGTGCCTGCATGGTAGATGTAGCAAAATTCTGATTGCCCAAACCGCCACGGCCTCCTTTTAAAATAATCTGGCGTTTGTTATCACCGGACATATCCGCAATAACTTTGCCGGATTCTGCATCTTTAATAACAGTTCCTGCCGGAACTTTTAAAATTAAATCTGCTCCATTTTTACCGTGACAGTTCTTTTTGCCGCCTTCTTCACCTGGTTCTGCAGCAAATTTACGTCTGTGACGATAATCCGTTAAGGTATTTAAACCTTCATCTACAACAAAGATAACATCTCCGCCTTTTCCGCCGTCGCCGCCATCCGGACCGCCGTTTGGCACATATTTTTCACGTCGGAAGCTTACGTGTCCGTTACCGCCTTTTCCTGCTTTAATTATAATTTTCGCTCTGTCTGCAAACATAAATATATTCCTCTTTTATTCTCTCATTCCGCCGCTAATACGGTTCTCCTCACAAGGGAATGAGGCTAGTGTTTAGAGAAGGACCAGCTCGATGCTCCCCTTCTCCTTAGGTTTTCAAAAAATGAACCCGGCTATATAATATAGTCGGGTCCATTAAAACATCATTAATTATTCTGCTACCGGGTAAACAGAAGCCTGCTTTTTGTCGCGGCCTTTTCTTTCAAATCTTAAAACAC
>CAYYZV010000062.1:0-11418 GCA_964476275.1 uncultured Roseburia sp. | reverse complement strand
ATACTAATTATAATAAATACAATTGTTAAAATCATCTTCAAAACTGCCACGATTTATACCTCCTATCGGCAAACTATCACATAACTTTTTTGAGCATAACACAAAACCTTCCATTTTTCAAGCTTTTTCTTTAACTAATAGTCCTTATTTCACTTTCTTTTTTTGAGAATTTGAAGTATACTAATACTTAATAAAAACAGACTCCAGAAAGGATTTTCTTTTATGAAAACACAAGCGCTCCTCGGTAATTTAGAAATCGCATTTTTCTGCGAACAGGTGGCAATGGTTATTACTGCCGGAATTCCAGCTTATGAAGGCATCTCTATCTTAATGTCAGATGCACCTGATAAAAAAACAGAAGCGCTTCTGCGCCAGATTTACGAACCATTAGAAATGGGAAGCACTTTCCATCACGCGCTTGCTTCAACCGGAGTCTTTCCGCAATATGTCTTAGATATGATAGAACTCGGAGAAACCTCAGGAAAATTAGAAGATATACTTCACAGCCTTACCCTTTACTATGAGCGTGAAGAGGCAATCCACAACAGTTTTAAAAGTGCCATTACTTATCCACTTATTATGACTGTCATAACTATTGCTGCTGTTTTTTTATTAGGGTCACAAATTCTTCCTGTTTTTAACCAAATATATTCGGAACTTGGAAGTGAATTAACAGGCTTTCCATTTTTTATGATGCAGTTTTCCCATGCTTTATCTGCCTGCATGCCTGTTATACTTTTCCTTCTTATGTTATTACTGATAGGCGGTTTTTTCTATACCAAAACAGCTTCTTTTGAAATGTTTATTCAAAGACAGCCTTTGGCAATGAACACTGCTTCCAGCCGTTTTGCTAACTGTATATCTATGGCTGTCAGCAGTGGATTAGATACCTCACAGGGATTAGAACTCGCAGAGCGTTTATCAAGCAATCCTTATATGAAAGTACGCATCCAAAAGTGCAAAGAACTGATTGAAGAAGGCTTTAGTTTTTCGGATGCAGTCCTTGCCACCAAAATATTTACCAGAACCTATGCTTCTCTATTGAATATCGGCTTTCGTACCGGTTCCTTAGAAAATGTTATGAACCGCATTGTAAAAGAATATGAAGACCGCATTGACTATGAGCTTCATTCGGTTGTTTCCCGCTTAGAACCGGCTCTCGTCATTCTGCTTACTGTTATCATCGGATTCGTTCTGCTGTCTTTCCTTTTACCTGTCATGGGTATTATGGTCAATATCACTTAGAAAGGATATCAGAATGATAAAACTTATAAAAGAACATAATCATAGAATGGATTATCTTTTTATTTGTGGGCTATTTTTATTTTTCTGCTCCATTTCCATTCTTCTGGTCACAATAGGTGTCAGACAATATTACGGCATCACTAGCCAAATACTTAAAAATCAGGATATCCGAACTGCCTCTGCCTATCTCACAGAAAAGTTCAAAAATTATGATTCTGCAGGTGCCATTTCATTCACAGAATCAAACGAAATCCCACTGATTTCCTTAAGCAGTCCTGATAATGACGGCCACTCTGTCACCTATATTTATACTCATAATGGTTATTTAAGAGAATTAAATCAAGACAAAACATCCGATTTTGTACCGGATCTTGGTACACCTATTGCCAAAATACAAAGTCTGGATTTGGAAACATACAGCAGTAATTTGTATTATTTTACACTGACAGATACTTCTGGCAATGTCTGTCCAATTTATATTTCATGGAATGCAAAATAATAACAGAAAGGTCTTTCTTTCCCTTATGAACAAATATCGACCGATAAAATCCAGTATTTTTTTATTAGAAATTATGTTAAATATTCTCTTTTTTGCGATACTGGCCACCATTTGCATACAATTATTTTTCAAAGCCCGTATGCTTTCTAAAAATGCTTTGCTTCTCGATCATGCTGTTGCCACCTGTACCTCGATTGCAGAGGTATACCAAAGCGTTCAAGATGGAAAAGAAATTATTATGACTCTCTATCCGGATGCAATTGAACTAAATGAAACTATCCTTCTTTATTTTAACGAAAATCGTCTTCCATGCACGGAGGCTGACAGTTTTTATCGGGTAGTTTTAGAATATGATGAAAGGCAGCATACTGCCAAAATTTCTTTCTACCCAAAAGATGGTACATCACTCATTTATTCCCTTGAGGTATCTTCGCATATGCCTCAGACTTTAGGCGAACAAAAAGGAGGTTCTCTGCCATGAAAAACACACACTCTGCTTTTTTCCCACTTGGCTTTTCCTCCATTGTAACCATTTTGATTACTATTTTTTTCTTTACGTTTGCCGCCCTTTCTCTCGCAACAGCCTACTCTGACTACAGCCAGAGTAAAAAAATTGCAAAACAGACCACTTCCTATTATGCAGCCGATTCTGCAGCACGGGAAATGGCTGCACATATTGATGGACTGCTTTACGATATTTATCTGCATAGTTCTTCTGCAAAAGATTTTTATCAAATGATTGAGACCACTGATTTTACAAAAAACATTCCGGATAAAATATCCAGTGTTTCTATGGAAGTCCAAAATGACTATACTGTCATTTCCTATCTGGTTCCTGTTTCAGAAGAACAGCAGTTATCGGTTTCTTTAAAAATAAATTATCCGCTGCATGAAAGTGAATGTTTTTCTACTATCACTAGCTGGCAGACTCTTAATATAAAAACACAAACTAGCGAAAGGACTCTTTCACAATGAATACCAAAAATATCTTAGCACAGATCACAAATGAAAAGGCTTCTGACATTTTTATTGTAGCAGGCCGTCCCCTCACTTATAAAGTAAATGGCAGCATGAGAACTTTAGATGACAACCGTATGATGCCGGATATGTGCCGGCAATTTGTCACGGACATCTACCAGCTGGCCGGCAACCGCAATATTTCCCGTTTTGAAGAAACTGGAGATGATGATTTTTCCTTTGCCCTACCCGGTGTTTCCAGATTCCGTGTAAGTACATACAAACAGCGCGGTTCTTACTCTGCTGTTATCCGCATCATTTCCTTTACTCTGCCGCATTCGGACATGTTAAACATTCCGGAAATGGTCATGAATCTGGCTGATATACACAATGGAATGGTGTTAGTAACCGGTCCTTCCGGTGGCGGCAAATCCACTACCTTAGCCTGCCTTGTAGATAAAATCAACATGGAGCGGGAAGCTCATATTATTACCTTAGAAGACCCACTGGAGTTTCTTCACAGCCATAAAAAAAGTATCGTAAGCCAGCGCGAAATCTGTACTGATACAGAAAATTATCTGACCGCACTGCGCTCTGCGCTCCGGCAAAGTCCTGATGTCATTTTACTTGGTGAAATGAGGGATTATGAAACAATTAATACTGCTATGATGGCAGCCGAAACCGGTCATCTGGTTTTGTCTACCCTTCACACAATTGGTGCAGCAAATACCATCGACCGCATTATTGATTCCTTTCCTGCCAGCCAGCAGCATCAGGTGGCTGTACAGCTTGCAACTGTTTTACAGGCCGTTGTTTCTCAGCGTCTGCTTCCAACAATCGATGGTAAAATGATTCCAGCCTTTGAAATTATGATTTTAACTCCTGCTATCCGAAACCTGATTCGCGAGGGAAAAACACACCAAATCGACGGCATGATTTATGCATCCTCCAACGAAAACATGATAGCCATGGATGCCAGTATCCTTGACCTGTTCCAAAAAGAAATTATTGATAAAAAAACTGCATTGGCAAATGCTTCGAATCCGGAAATGATGGTGAAGAAATTAAAGTAGCTATTTAGCCCACGATTTTATTTTAAAATCGTGGGCTAAATAACCTAAATTACTCATGAATCTCCAACGGCAATCCATCCGGATCATGGAAGAAGGTCATTTTCTTTCCTGTTACCTCATCCAAACGTACCGGTTCTGTTTCTATGCCTAACGCGTTTAATTCTTTTACCGTTTCATGTACGGATTCTACGGCAAATGCCAGATGGCGCAGGCCTGCTGCTTCCGGATAGCTTGGACGTTTTGGTGCTGTTTTAATAATAAATAATTCTAATTCGCAGTCAGCCAGACGCAAATCTATTTTATAATCGTCTCTTTGTTCCCGGTATATCTCCCGAATCACTTCAAAACCTAACAAATCCACGTAAAAGTGTTTTGATTTTTCATAATCAGTTCCAATTACTGCAATATGATGTACTTTTGTTAAATTCATTGTCTTTTCCTCCACAAAAAATTAAGTAGGATACAATCTATCCTACTTAATATCATATCAAGCTATTCTTCCATTTTCCACCCTTATTTTATTTCTAAGAACATCCCAGAAAATGGCGGCAGCTCCAATACCAATTTTTCTTTCTGGAATTTATATTTCTGCTGATATTCATAAGAAGTACTTCCGCTATAAATGTCCGCATCACTGGCCAATAAAAGCTTTGCTTCTTTCGCTTTTGCAGCTGTCAGTTCGTACTCCTGCTCTTCATCTGAAAAGTTAAATAATGCCACCACACGCTGTTTATTACTTCGGCGCTCTATCACATAAATGCATTTTTCCTCCTGATGGCAGTCTAACCACTCAAATCCCTTTTCAGTGTAATCCTGTTCCCATAATGCTGATGAATATGTATACACCAGATTCAAATCCCTCATAAACCGTGCAAAAGAATCATGAATCGGATAGCTAAGAATACACCAATCTACTTCTTTCTTTTCATCCCATTCCCGTAACTGACCAATTTCATTTCCCATGAAATTCAGTTTTTTTCCCGGATGGGCAAACATATACATATACAGGGCTCTTGCCTGTGGGAATTTGCCTTCATAATCTCCATACATTTTCTGTGCAATCGTAGCTTTACCATGCACCACTTCATCATGTGATAACGGAAGCAGGAAACGTTCACTATAATAATACATCATAGAAAATGTCAGTTTGTGGTACGCTTCTTTTCTGTCATATGGGTGCAGTCTGAAATAATCAAGAGTATCATTCATCCATCCCATATCCCACTTATAGTCAAAACCCAAACCGTCCTGAACTGTCGATTTTGTCACACCCGGATATGCTGTAGAATCCTCTGCTATCATCATAACTCCCGGATATTTCTGTTTGATTGTCCGATTCATATACTGGATAAATTCTACTGCATTTTTATTTACTCCACGTTCCTTATTTCCCTGCCAGTAAATAATATTACTTAACGCATCAATGCGCAGCCCGTCAAAATGATATTCTTTCAGCCAGTAATATGCACTAGACAGTAAAAAGCTCTGTACTTCCCCACGGGAATGGTTAAAATTACGGCTGCCCCACTCACTATTTCCTACATCTTTATGCGGATATTCATATAATGCCGTACCGTCAAATTCATTTAAGGCATAGCCATCCACAGCAAAGTGCACCGGAACAAAATCCAGAATCACTCCAATTTCCTCCCGGTGGAACAAATCTATCATTTCTTTTAAATCATCTGCTGTACCATAACGTGAGGTAGGACTATAAAATCCCGTACACTGATACCCCCATGAATTATCAGATGGATGTTCTGCCAAAGGCAGTACTTCTATATGCGTATATCCCTTTTCTTTTATATATGGAATTAATTTTTTTGCAATTTCAGGATAGGTATACCATCCATTTTCATCCCGTTCATTCCTCTTCCATGATCCCAAATGCACTTCATAAATATTAAGCGGCAAATCCTTACAATCTGTACGAGTCTGCATCCACTTTTTATCCTGGAATTTGTATTTTTTCATATCGCGCACGATTGACGCCCAGTTCGGTCTTAACTCCATGCCAAAGCCATATGGATCACAATGATCCATTGTCAAACCGTCTCTGCGCCGGATTTTAAATTTATACATCATGCCATCTTTTACACCGGATATCTGACACTCCCAAAAATTACCATCATAAATCTTTTTCATAGGAGTCTCTTTCCAGCCATTAAACTCCCCTGTTACCGCAACTGACACTGCTGCCGGTGCAAACACGCGAAAAACAGCTCCCTCTTTTGTCAGATGGCAGCCCAGATACTCATAAATATCAAATGCCTGTCCCCGATAAAATTGTTGTAAATCCATTCGTTTTCCTCCCATAGTGTATTTCATTGATTTCCAACAGTAACTAATAAATAATCCCTCATTTTTCGACAAGAATCATTTAATTGACTATCGTCGCTTTTTCATCTAAAATAACTATAACAGGATTCCGTAAATCCTGCCACCAACAATTTTTCTTTTTGGTATATTAAACAACACTTTTTAAAAATTGACGAAAAAGGAGTCTTATGGATTTACGAACAGAACGAACAAGAAACAGTATTAAACATGCTTTTTTTGAATTAAGAAAACAGAAACCTTTAGAAAAAATAAGTGTAAAAGAGCTGGCAGAGCTTGCTTATATCAACAAAGCAACCTTTTATACACACTACCGTGATATTTTTGATTTGGCAGACCAGTTAGAAAATAATTTTTTTGATTCCGTATTAGCAGAAGTTCATTATCTTGACTACCTTATTACAAGTCCGGCTCTTGCAGTGACAGAATTAACCAAAGCTCTGTCTGCTGAACGCCCGACTTCAGACATTCTGTTTTCCGGCTCAAGACAAGGTTACTATGCTCAAAAATTAAATACAGCCCTGCGTAAAGTAATAGATGCAAAATATCCAGAGAAAGTCAATGACTTACAATGGAATATTATTATCACTATTCTTATACAGGGCTGTTATCATGCATTTCAAATGTATTCTACAGAAGATAATATAGAAGAAATCTCTCAAATCATTGGCGCAATTAACCAAAATCTGACCAACACGTTTTTATAACATATTAAATTTTTTTGACATTATTTTAACAAATTTTCCACTACCTTTACAGCTGATGCTGCATCCTTTGAATAGCCATCTGCATGAATTTCTTCTGCAAAACTCTCTGTAATCGCTGCTCCACCAATGATAACCTTCGCATTACAGTTCTTAGCTTTAGCCAACTCAACAACTTCCTTCATGCGCATCATGGTTGTTGTCATAAGTGCAGACAAAGCAATTACGACAGCATTCTCTTTAAGGGCTGTGTCCACAATTACCTCTGCCGGTACATCTTTTCCCAGATCAATGACACGATATCCATAGTTTTTCAACATCAGCGTTACTAAATTCTTGCCGATGTCATGAATATCACCTTCTACTGTAGCAATCACAATAGCAGCCATATTATCTGTACCATCACCTCGCTCCAACAATGGTTCCAGATATTCAATAGACATCTTCATGGTATTTGCACTGGAAATGAGCTGCGGCAGGAAATATTTCTGTTTGTCAAACAATTCACCAACTTCATTAATCGCTGGAATTAACTCTTCATTAATAATTGCTCCCGGTTTCATGCCAGCATCCAGCAAACGTTTTGTCTCTTCGATAATCACAGATTTATTTCCTTTTAAAACTGCCTGATATACCGGACTTTTTTCTGTACTCCGCTGTCCTGCGCTATCTGCCTTTGCTTCTTTTCCTGATGCACCAGTTCCGGATACTACACTGCTGCCAACAGGTACTCTTACCAGTTCCGTTCCTTCATATTTCTCTTTCAAAGCATTCATACGTTCAATGTAACGAATATCGCTTCCTTCCTTTGCCATAAGCAAGTCAGAAGCAAACGCAGCGTTCATCAAAAGCTCCTGTGATGGATTAGCAATCGCCATCGTAAGTCCATTTGCAATCGCCATTGTTAAAAATGCCGTATTGATATGCGCACGTTCCGGCAGGCCAAAGGAAATATTAGAAAGTCCACAAACAGTCGGTACCTCCAGTTCCTTTTTACAGTGAGCAAACGTCTCATAACATTCTAATGCAGCTCTTGGATTGGCTCCTACGGTTGCTACCAGACCATCTACCAAAATATCTTCTTTGGCAAGACCTGCTGCAAAAGCTGCCTCCATTATTTTATCAATAATCTCATGTTTTTCTTCCATAGATGCCGGAAGTCCCGCATCTGATAATGGAAGCAAAATAAACATCGCACCATATTTTTTTGCAAGACGAAGCAGCGGTTCCATCTTCTCTGTCTCCATAGAAATAGAATTAATCAGTGCACGGCCCGGATAAATACGCAGTGCTTCCTCAATAATATCGACATGACTGGAGTCAATACACAATGGACAATCCACAGTAGTCGTCACCTCATAAATCGTATCGAGCATCATTTGCTTCTCATCGATACCATTCATTCCCATATTAATATCTAAAATTTTTGCACCTTCTGCTTCCTGATTCAGTGCCATTTCCCGCACCATCTTTAAGCTGCCTTCCCGAAGCTCTGCCTGTAATTTCTTTTTACCCGTTGGATTAATGCGCTCACCAATCACCATAAAATTACCATCCAGACAAATTTCTGTCATACCGCGCTCTGAAGTAAGAACACGACGTTTCTTTTCCAGTGGCTTTGCCGGCTTCATTCCTTTTACTGCTTCGGTTAATGCCCTGATATGCGCTGGTGTCGTTCCGCAGCAGCCTCCCAAAATAGAAGCTCCTGCTTCAATTAACTTTTTCCCACACTCTGCAAACTCCACCGTTGTTGTATCAAATACAGTTTTACCATTTTCTAATCTTGGAAGTCCTGCATTTGGTTTCGCAAATACTGGAATTGTCGCATATTCTGCCATCTTTTGCACTGGAACAAGCATGTCCTCTGGTCCGGTAGAACAGTTGATACCAATCGCGTCCACACCCAACTCCTGCAGCACTACTACGGCAATTTCCGGAGTGGTTCCGTAAAGCGTTCTGCCATCTGTCTGATAAGTCAGTGAGACCATAATCGGCAAATCACAAAGCTCTCTGATAGCCAGTACCGCTGCGCGGCATTCCTGCAGACTCATCATTGTCTCTACTACAAACAAATCCACACCTGCTTCTAAGAGTACACCCGCCTGCTCTTTATAAATATTTACCAGTTCTTCAAACAGCAGCTCACCAATTGGATAAAGCTGCTGTCCGGTCATTGTAAGATCTCCGGCTACCCATACCTGACGGCCATTTTCTTTATCAGCATAACCGGCTGCTTCTTTACTGAGCGCCACCAGCTGCCGATTCATATCCGAAAGCTTCTCTTCCAGCCCATACTCCTGCAATTTCAAACGATTTGCAGAAAAAGTCGGAGCATAGAGGATATCCGTCCCTGCTAAAACATACTCCTTCTGCAGCTGCACCAGTACTTCCGGATGCTCTATAATCCACTGCTCCGGACATATGCCAACCGGCATCCCTGCCTCCTGCAAATTTGTACCCGTAGCTCCATCTAATATAATCGGTCTGCTTTTCCATAATTCTATAAACGCTTCTCTTGTCATATCTTTTCTCTCTTTTTATTTTATTGTTTTCCTGTCGTTCATTTTTGTCTTATGCCCCCTATTATCACATTTTTCGCCTATAATGACAACTATTTTTATTTTTAATTGTGTTTTTTTTCAAATCACGATATAGTTAAATATAGGATTGCAAACTACGAAAGGTATGGTTATTTTTATGGCAAATAAGATAAAGCTTGTCGCCCTGGATATGGATGGCACACTTTTTAATGATAAACTGGAAATTACAGAAGAGAATCAGCGCATGATCCGAGCCGCTGTAGAAGCCGGAGTTCATGTCATTATTTCTACTGGCAGACCTTACATCGGACTTCCAAATGATGCACTGGCAGAACTTGGCATGCGCTATGTGATCACTTCGAATGGCGGCGGTATTTACCGCATTCCTGAAAAAGAATGTGTCTTTTCAAATTGTATGCCGCCGGAAATCAGTGTACCTATCATCCGCTATTTACAAACTAAGGACATTCAGTATGATGCTTTCATTGCCGGAAACCGCTACCGTGAGTCCAATCGGCAGCACATCGTGGATCGTTTGACACAATTTCCTGAGGCCACCAGAACCTTTGTTAAAAACAATGCCATCTTTGTAGAGGATTTGGCTTCTTTCATTGAGGAACGAAAGCTGCACATGGAAAAAATGACAATCAATTTCTATCCGCTGGCTGATGGTACCTTTAAAGACCGCGAAGATGTATGGTCTTATTTATCCGCCAATCCAGCTGTCACTGCTTTGTGCGGAGGTTACAAAAATATTGAATATACGATGTCAGGTACTACAAAGGCAGTTGGACTTCGTTTTCTTGCAGATTTGCTTGAGGTACCAATGGAATGCACGATGGCCTGTGGCGATACACAAAACGATGCAGACATTATGCAGGCTGCTGCTATCGGTGTTGCAATGGGCAATGCCAGCAATGAGATTAAAGCGATCGCTGACTTTATTTCGAAATCGAATAATGACAGTGGTGTAGCTTATGCGATTGAAAAATTTGTATTTTCAGAAGAATAAGGAGGATTTATGGAATACGTAACACTTGGAAAAACAGGATTAAACATTGCACGACTCGGTTTTGGCGGCATTCCAATTCAGAAGGTCGATGCAGCTGCTACTCGAAAGCTTATCGAAGCCATGGCAGAAAAAGGCATCAATTATATTGATACTGCAAGAGGCTATACCGTTAGTGAAGCCTTTTTAGGCGAAGCTTTAGAAGGCTATCGTGATAAGTTTATCCTTGCTACTAAGAGCATGGCTGTCACAAAAGAAGCAATGGCTGCAGATATTGAAACTAGTTTAAAAAATTTCCGCACGGATTATATCGAGCTCTATCAGGTTCACAATCCAAGCCCTGCTGCCTTTGAGCAGATTACTGCACCGGGTGGAGCATTAGAAGCATTATTAGAAGCCAAGGCAGCCGGAAAAATCGGTCACATCGGTTTCACCACCCATACTACCCAGCTTTTTGAAAAAGCACTGGCCTGTGACTGGGTAGAAACGATTATGTTCCCTTACAATTTAGTTGAAACTCAGGGTGAAGACCTGATGCACCAGTGTACGGAGAAAAACATTGGTTTTATCGTTATGAAACCACTCGCCGGCGGCGCTATCGAGGATCCAAGCTTAGCGCTTCGCTTTATTTGCGCCAATCCAGATGTAACAGTTGTAATTCCTGGTATGTATGATGTAAAAGAAATCGACATGAACCTTGCAGCTGTAGAGGACAACTCCCCACTTTCCTGTGAGGAACTGGCAAAAATCGAAGAAATCAGAGAGCAGCTTGGCAGCAACTTCTGCCGCCGCTGTAACTACTGCCAGCCTTGTTCTGCAGGCATCGGCATTTCCGGCATCTTTATTTTACAGGGATACTTTGATCGTTACGGCTTACAGGATTGGGCAAAAGCCCGCTATGATGCCACACCAGTCAAAGCAAGCGCCTGCATCGACTGTGGTGCCTGTGAACCGCGCTGTCCTTACAACCTGCCAATCAGGGCAATGTTAAAGGAAGCAGCTGCTAAATTTGAAGGATAATATTGACTCCATTTTATCGAATATATAAAAAGGG
>CAYYZV010000061.1:0-11438 GCA_964476275.1 uncultured Roseburia sp. | reverse complement strand
GGACGTGAAATTTCTGAAACAAGAGCTGTATGCAGAATGTTAGAGGAAGCAGGAGCAGATGCTATTGACATGTCAGTTGCAAACTATTATAGCTTCCATTACAATGTGGCTACACATTCAGTAGCACCGGGATTTAACCTCATTAATTCTGAAGAAGTGAAAAAATCAGTATCTATTCCTGTAATTGGAGTTGGAAGAATTAATACTCCTGCTATTGGCGAAGATGCAATTCTTACCGGTAAAGCAGATATTATCGGATTTGGACGTGGTTCTATTGCAGATCCATATCTTCCAAATAAAACTATGGCAGGCGAAGCTGCTCATATCGCTCCATGTACCGGATGCTTAGAGGGATGTGTAGGACATATATTTAATCCTGATCCGGAAAAGAAAGTTACTTGTATTATTAATCCATTTGCAGGACGCGAAGGTGAATGGTTTAACAATGGATTATGAAAAGGACGGAAAAAAAGGAACTTATAATCCGCTGTATCGAATGGGATGTAAACCGGATGAGATAGAAGATATTTTAAATTGGGCAATCGGAGATGCTGTATTTGAATTTGAAAAACTTCCAATTGTACAAGACGTAAACGTTATGAGGAATATATTATATAGCGGTGTCTGGCAGAACTACAACAGAAAAATAAGATACAGGATTGTTACGAAAGGATAAGAAAAAATGGGAAAAGTAATAGGAATTGATTTATGAACAACAAATAGCTGCGTGGCAATGATAGAAAATGGAGAACCGGTAATCGTGCCTGCCGGTACAGGGGCAAGGACAACTCCAAGTGTAGTAGCATTTACTAAGAATGAGCAGGCGATACGGGATGCACAGCAGTATGCGGGATTAGACCAGATGAGAACAGAAGCATTAGAGTTAATCAGTAAGTCACAGGTATTGTTATCCCAGACACAGCAGGCAAAAAAACATACTTTTATTCATATTTCATCAAACAATATGTCAGCATGGCATGAAAAATAGAAGAATTATTTTCGAATATATTTGGAAATAATTCTTTTATTTTTTTAATGCGGTAATTAATGGTATTGTTATGAACATTTAATTTCAATGCAGTATTCTGAATGCTTTTGTCTTCCTGCAAATAAATATATAACGTATCAAATAAATGTGTGTTGTGCTTGCAGTCATATTCCTGTAATTTAACAATATCCGGATGGTAATAGGTTGAATTATCAGCGTTTGCATTACACTGGATAAAGTAATCCTGCAAGCGGAAAGAATCCTTCTTATGTACCCAAAACAGGTCTCTTTTCCATGTGGGAATTGTAAACTGTATTAGAATCATATATACTAATTACATAGTTTTGAATTTGGAGATATAATTAAAATGCATGTAACAGATAAAATTATAAGACCTCTTACAGAGACAAAATATTTAAATGCGGATAATGTTGACAGGTACCGAAGCATTATGCGCATTTTTTATGAGAATTATGAAAAATTAAAATATTGGATGTATCAGGAAGAAGTTTATCAGGCAATGCTGCAAGAGCCGTATTTTTCTGATTATCGCATGGAGCAGTGCCAACAGGATTTGAATGCTTTGACAGAATGGAGAAACTTGGTAACAATTCAGGATACGAGAAAAGTTTCTTCACTGGAAGAGTTTAAAAATAAAAAATATCGTTATCAGATGTCAGAATATAGTGTGGAAATTGAACGTTTGGTTATTCGATTGGAAAACCTATTTATAGAAGGAGCATCGCTTGAGCCTACGTTACTTGAGCGTATTCGTCGTCAGATAGAACGATTTCCGGATATGGTATCTGCAAGTTCAGATGAAGTTTCCGCATGGTGGAATGACTTAAATAATGATTTTATAAGGCTGAATCAGAATTATCAGGATTATATTCGTGATCTGAATAGTGTGAAAGCTGAGGAAATGATGCGAACAAAAGAGTTTCTTTTGTTTAAAGATAAACTTGTGGAATACTTGAGAAATTTTATAAAAGGCTTACAACGGAATGTGGGTGTAATAGAAGAAAATCTGCGTTTACTGGATCAGGATACAGTAACTTTAGTTTTAGAAAAAATTATTCAGTATGAAATGTCGATTCCGAGGATGGATGTGGAAATATCCTGGGAATTGGTAGAAGAAAAAACAAAAGGGCGCTATAGAAACATTCGAAACTGGTTCGTGGGAGAAAATGGGCAGGAGAATGAAGTAGGAAAATTGTTTGATGCAACGAATGACATTATCCGGAGAATTACTTGTTATGCAACGCAATTGAGTGAGAAAAATGCACTTGGCGGGAATCGAAGAGAAGAATATCGGAAAGTTGCGGAGATTTTTTTGAAATGTGAAAACTTGGAAGAAGCACAGAAAATGTCTGCAATGGTTTTTGGAGTAGAACGTCCTTATCATTTGAGAAGTAACCATGTGCGTGAAACGGAGAGTATGAATAAAGGTGTTTATGAAGAAGCAGCAGAAGAGATTCTTTTAAAACCAAGAACACGGGCATACCGGGAAAAGATAAATCGCAGTTCGATTACAGATGTCAGCAAGGAAAAAGAAAAAACAAAACAACTTATGACACAGCAGATGAAAGAAGACCGGAAAAAGATTGCAGAGTTAGAGGCAGAGGGACGTATAGATTTCGATTCTCTTCCAGTGATTGAGCCGAGAGTACGTGAGATTTTGCTGAAATGGCTGTCAGATGCGATGGAAAGTGCAGATTATTCTGCAAGGACAGACGATGGCAGGCAATATATACTGGATATAGAAAACAGAGATAAAAAGTGTGTGGTACGTTGTACAGATGGAAATTTTACAATGCCAAAAATGAGTATTGTTTTTCAAGAGGAATAGAGTTTATGAAAGAATTAGAGTTACTGCTGAATCAACGATGGGTTTTGAAATCAGAAGAAAAAGAGCTATATTATAAGGTTCGGGATGCGATAGGAGAGATTCGTAAATTTGCAACAGAAAAAATGGGATGTCAAATTATTGAAAATTCTATTTTGGTAAAAATGGAAAAGATTCCGGCAATAGCGGAGTCTTTTATGGGAATAGAAAGTTTTGCATCGAAAGAAGAATATGCATATTTATGTATTTTACTGATGTTTTTGGAAGATAAAGATGCAGAGGAACAGTTTGTCCTTTCACAGCTTACAGAATATATTGCAGCAAATATGCCGGGACAATCAGTGGATTGGACAGTATTTACAAATCGCCGCAGACTTGTAAAGGTACTGCGTTATGCAGTATCGCAGGGAATGGTAAAGGTGACGGATGGAAGTGATGACGTATTTATGGACGAACAATCTGGTGAAGTGCTTTATGAAAATACAGGAGCCTCCAGACATTTTATGCGCAGCTTTTCAAAGGATATCATGGATTATCAGGAACCGGAGAATTTTAAAGAGAGTGATTGGTTTGAGATAGATGAGGAGCGAGGCATTGCAAGAAGACATCGTGTTTATAAAAAACTTTTGTTTTCTGTAGGAATGTATAAAGAGGATGGTTCGGAAGAAGATTTTGAGTATTTAAAGTATTATGGCAGACGTTTGTCAGAAGATTTAGAACAGATTTTTGACTGTCAGGTACATATTCATAAAGGAAGTGCCTATTTGTTGATGGGAGAGGATTGTCATATTGGAAAAGCTTTTCCGGGAAATAATGCAGGATCGGATATTTTGCTTTTGTGCTGTGCAAAAATACGAGAATATGTAGAAAAAAAGATAGTTTCTGTTCAAAGTGATGACACAATTCTTATGGATGAACTGGAATTTGAGAAACTGATAAAAGAAGTAAAAAATGAATTTGGTGCAGGATTTATAAAATCGTATCGAGAGATGCCCGAAGGAGAATTTGTAAAAGCTATAATAGAGAATATGCAGTATTGGACATTTATAAAACGAGATGAAAAAGAACATCGTATTTTGATTTATCCATCAGCAGGGAAAATAATCGGTTATTATCCAAAGGATTATGAAGGAGGTAAGAGTGAAAAATGAGCAGTAGATGGCAGGCAAATAAGATAGGATTAATAAATTTTTGGTATTATGATGAACAGGAATTTCCTTTTGTAAAAGGCCGGATGCTGCTGCGAGGATCAAATGGTTCCGGTAAATCAGTAACCATGCAGAGTGTGATTCCACTTCTTTTAGATGGAAATATGAGTCCTGAACGTTTGGATCCATTTGGTTCAAGAGATCGAAAGATGAGCAGTTATCTGTTGGAAGAGGATGATGGGAGAGAAGAACGGACGGGATATTTATATCTGGAATTTCGCAGGCAGGAAAGTGAGACTTATTTAACAATAGGAATGGGAATTCGTGCCAGAAGAGGAAAGCCGCTGGATAAATGGTATTTTAGCCTGACGGATGGGCGAAGGATAGGAAAAGACTT
Organism: uncultured Roseburia sp.; assembly: GCA_964476275.1. Taxonomy (GTDB): domain Bacteria; phylum Bacillota; class Clostridia; order Lachnospirales; family Lachnospiraceae; genus Roseburia. The sequence goes on along the minus strand of CAYYZV010000061.1, from coordinate 7,059 downwards.
TTTCTTATATAAAGAAATGGACGAGAAAATTCCGCTTTCCCAAAAGGAATTAATGTATCGTATACAGGGTGGAGGCCGTGTATTTGAACGTCAGAGTGAATATATGGAATATGTTAATCAGCAGATTTTTGGGTTTGAGACGGTAGAAGAATATAAAGAGCTGGTAGATTTGCTGATTCAGCTTCGAACACCTAAATTGTCGAAAGATTTCAAGCCTTCAGTAGTGAATGATATTTTAAGCGATTCTCTGCAGCCATTATCGGAAGATGATTTACGCCCAATGTCAGAAGCAATTGAAAGCATGGATACCACGAGTATGAATTTGAAAGCGAGACAGGAAGCTAAGCAGGCAGCAGAAAAAATCAATCGTATTTTAGATAAGTATAATCGTTTAGAATTATTAAGAAAAGCCGTAAATTTGGATGAAAATCAAAAAGAACAGCAAGCCTTAGAAAAAGAAGAAAAAACTCAAAGTCAAACAATACAGAATTATGAAAAGTGTGTTGCTGATTTGGAAAAAAAGAAACAGGATTTGGAAATACAGAAGCCTGTTATTGAAAAGGAACTGGAATCTTTAAAGGAAAGTGATGCGGTAGAGCTTAAGAAACGCGAGATAGACTTAACGAATGAAATAAATGAGAAAAAGAATACTTTAGCTGAAAAAGAGTTACAGCTTGAAAAGAAAAAAGAGCAGTATACGGAAAAAGAAGCAAAACTAAAAGAAAATCAGAATCGTGAATATGGAAAAAAAGAAGAATTGATGGATTTATTGGAAGAAATGCAGGAGGAAGCAGATGATATGGCATTTCAAGAGCATGAATTTTTATGTTCAGAATTGACAAATGCATTTGAAGAACCGTTTTCTTTTCAGTCGTACCATATTCAATTAAAACAGACACAAGAGAAAATAGGACAAGGGTTATCTTATCTGAAAGAGGTAACTTTACGTCAGGGACAGCGTGAAGAGCTTCTGGCAAAACATGAGAAGCAGCAGAGAGAGCTGGATTCTATTCAGCGCCGTATGAATGAAGCGGAAAGCTTATTGGTTCAGGTGCAGAATGAATGGAAGGAGAAACTTTATACTTGGAATAGCCGGAATCAGGAATTGATTTTAGAATCAGAGTTAATGAAGGAATTAGCAAGATTTGCGGATAACTATGATGAATCAGCTGATTTTATGAAAGTAAAACAAGCAGTAGGAGATGTGCGGATTGAGAAAAAAGGAAAATTAGATGGTAAAATTCGTCAAAATCAGGAGCAGCTGCTGAAACTTGAAGAGGAATATCTATCTTTGAAAAAAGAACTGGAGGCGTGGGAGAATCATAAAGAGCCGGAACCGGTTCGAAGTGAAGGCATAATAAAAAATCGTCAGCGTTTAAAAGAAAAGAATATTCCTTATCAGGAATTTTATAAAGTTATTGAATTTGGCCAAACATTAGACAAAAATGCCTGTGACAGGCTGGAAGAAGCACTGCTTCATATGGGAATTTTAGATGCACTTGTGATTGATGAATCTTATAAAGAGCAGGTGCTTGGCATGGAAAGTGGATGTAATGACCGCTATTTGTTTATAAAAAAGCAACGGGCAGAGAAGAGTATTTTGGATGTTTTGGACTTGAATGATTCTGTAAATGATATTTTTCTAAATCAGCAAATGATGGGGATCTTGTCGAATATTGCTTATGATGCGGATGGAATTACATCGGTTGCGGCGGATGGTACATACCAAATGGGTGTACTTACAGGAACTGTAACCGGAGAATATGAGGCAGGTTTTATTGGAACCTTGGCAAGAGAGAAAAACCGCCAGCAAAAGATTTGTTTCTGCAAAGAAAAAATGTCTGAACTTGCAGATAGTATGGAGCTGCTGAAAAAAGAAATAACTCAGATAGAATTACGCATTGAAAAACTTCTGGAAGAATATAAGTGTTTTCCATCAGATGTGGATATGAGAGAAGCTTTTCATATGCTGCAGAATGAACAGAGAAAACATTTGCAGTTAAAAGAAGAAATTCTGCATATAGAAACACAGATTAAGAAAATAACAGAAGTTTTAAAAGAATTAAACCGAAGCGCATTATTGATTGCCCAAAAACTGTATTTGAACTGTAATTATAATACTTTTGAAAGAGCGGATGCAGCAGCAAGAAAATATGAGCAGTATTTTCATCAATTAAAGGCAGGTCACGAAGTATATTTACAGATTGTAGAAAATACCAGGGAATTAAAAGAACGTATCGAAGATCTAGAGTTTGATTCCGATCAGATTCGCTACGATATTGGAAAAGTAAAAAATGAATTAAATAGTCTGCGGACAGAACTGGATTCTATTCAGGAACAGTTAAAGCTTACGGATTATGAAGCGATAAAGGAACGTCTGGATTACTGCGTAGAATGGATAAATGAATATCCAAACGAATTTGGTAAATGTATAAAGGAAAAAACAACGTATGAAAATCAGATACAATATATAAGAGAAGAACAGAAGAAAATTGTAGAAAAAATTCAAATATATGCAGATAGAAATGAGCATTTGAAAAAATGTTTTGATGCTGAATATGCGCTTGATTATGTGAAATTGCCGGAGATAGAAGAAATAAATGCAGGAAATGTTCGAACATTTCTGGAACTGGATGATGTATCTTTACAGAAAGGTTCTGTTATTAGTGATTTGAATCGTATTTATTTTGAAAACAGAGCATTTTTGAATGATTATCAGCTGACACAGACTGAAATTTTTGCAGAATTAGATGAAGAGGTTTGGGATGACGGACCATTAGCAAAGCGTACCGATATATATGCAAGATATCGGGGAGAAAAAATATCATTTGGAAAGCTTTTATCTCGTTTAGAAGAAGACATTGAAGAATTGCAGGGATTAATTAAAGCCGGAGAAAGAGAATTGTTTGAAGATATTCTTGCAAATACAATGAGCCGAAAAATTCGTGGAAAAATCAATAGTTCCAATGCATGGGTAGAAAAAATGAATAGGCTTATGGGCGCTATGAATACGTCAAGCGGATTGAAACTGAGCCTGCGATGGAGAAGTAAAACAGCAGAGCATGAAGAACAGCTTGATACAAAAGAATTAGTCAATTTATTGAAAAAAGATTATCGCCTGATGCGTGAAGAAGAAGCGGAACAGTTGTCACGCCATTTCCGTTCCAAGGTAGAAGAGGCAAGGCGCCGTGCAAAAGACAGCGGCGGTATGGTTTCTTTTTATCAGGTAATGAAAGAAACTTTAGATTATAGAAAATGGTTTGAATTTCAGTTATTTTATCAGAAGAGCGGCGAACGTCAGAAAGAATTGACAAACAGTGTTTTTGGAACATTCAGCGGAGGTGAAAAGGCGATGTCTATGTATGTGCCACTGTTTTCAGCTGTTGTGGCCAAATATCAGGGCGGTAATGCGGATGCTCCGCGCTTAATTTCACTGGATGAGGCATTCGCAGGTGTTGACAATAGAAATATTCGCGATATGTTCCGTTTGATGATGGAATTTCAGTTTGATTTTATTATTAATTCCCAGGTATTATGGGGTGACTGTGATACCTTGGATGCTTTGGCAATTTATCAGCTGATTCGTCCGGAAAATGCAAAATTTGTAACGGTTATGAGCTATTTGTGGAACGGAAAAATAAAGGAGATGTTAGAGAGTGAGCAGGAGCTGGAACGAAGAACCACAGAGTTTGCATGAGCGAAGGAAGTTGGAAAATGATTGCGTGAGATTTTTTAAAGAACAGACAATATTTGATAGAATATTGAATGGATTCCGTGAAAAATATCTGTCTTATGGAAGCTTTTCCGGAACAGTGACTGTCAGGATTATATCAGAGCAGGAGAGGGAATCGTTAGAAGGATTTTTCGGGCGCAGCTATCATGGACAAAAAAGTGCTTCTATATCTGCTGTAAAGTTTGAAAAAGCTTTAAAAGACAGTCGATTTGACATTTTTACGGCAAAAGAAGTGCTTGAAATTTATTTTAAAGAATCTATGATAGGTAAAAAGGAAAAACAGGAAAAAGAGAATAGAATATGGCAGCAGATGTTGTCAGAAATGAAAATTTCCTGTGCAGGAACGCCGGCACAGGAGTGGATTGCTGCCTTGGAAAAGGAAAAAGGCAATTCCTATGTTTATTTAAAAAAGTGCTATCGCGAATCAGGATTTAACATACAGGAAGTAATGAAAATGGTTAATTTGGGGATTGAGATTCTCAATCAGTTCCCATATCGAAAAAATACTTCAGAATACTTGGCGGTTTTTGCTGCAATGTTGACGGGAAATCCTCATGCGTTTGATGATGGAACAAAGGAAGGGCAGTTTTTTGATATTTTGGTATCATGGGATGCCGAAGAGAGAAGAGGTATAAAAGAAGTTTCAAGCAAGTATTTTGCATTTGAAAAACAGCGCAGAAGTCTTGCAGTTGGTGTATTGAGAGATGATATTTCTAATTATGTGATGATTTCCGGTATTCATGCAAAGAAAAAGAATGGTGAGTCTCATGCAGGAATGGAAGGATTTTCAAAAGAGGGCGATTCGGTTCAGATTCCGCTGTCTGTTTTGGCAGAATGGAAGTCAGTGGAGTGCCCTAACAATGAAATCTACATTGTAGAAAATCCATCCGTTTTTGCAATGCTGTGTAAGAAATGGCGTGGACAGAAGGCTTGTATGTGTATGAATGGACAGCCACGCTTGAGTTCTGTGTTAATGCTGGATTTGCTTGGCGAATCTAATGTGACTATTTATTATGCCGGAGATTTTGACCCGGAAGGAATTTTAATTGCGTGGAAAGTAAAGCAGTATTATAAGGGAACAGTGTTATATTGGCATATGTCTGTCGGTGAATACGAGAAAAGCTGTTCGAAACAAAAAATTTCAGAAAAACGGATGAAAATGCTGGAAAGAATTACTGATCTGGAATTATCAGAGTTACTGACTACACTTCGTAAAAAAGGATTGGCGGGATATCAGGAAAATATCATGGAAGTTTATTGGAGAGGTGATGAATGAATAGATTTATGACAACAAAAGAAGCACTAAAAATATATTTCGGTTACGATTCTTTCCGCAAAGGGCAGGAGGATATTGTAAATACTATTTTGTCAGGGCGTGATGTTTTATCAATTATGCCGACAGGGGCAGGTAAATCTATCTGCTATCAGGTTCCGGCGCTGATACTGTCGGGAATCACACTAGTCATTTCTCCGTTGATTTCCCTGATGCAGGACCAGGTAAAGTCATTAAATGAAGCTGGCATACATGCTGCATTTATCAATTCGTCTCTTTCCGATTCTCAAATAAGTAAAGCATTAGACAGGGCTGCACAGGGCATCTATAAGATTATTTATGTTGCACCGGAGCGTTTGGAAAGCTGGGAGTTTTTGCAGTTTGCCATGAAGGCACAGATTTCTATGGTTGCGGTGGATGAAGCGCATTGTGTGTCACAATGGGGACAGGATTTTAGACCAAGTTATGTGAAGATTGTTGATTTTGTGGAAAGTCTTCCGCAAAGGCCGATTGTATGTGCATTTACTGCAACGGCAACGGAGGAAGTAAAGAATGACATTTTATGCATGTTAAAGCTTCAGAGTCCGAAGATTGTAATTACAGGCTTTGACAGGGAAAATCTTTATTATCGAGTAGAAAGCATAAAGAAAAAAGATGATTTTGTAATTGAATATATAGATAAACACAAGAATGACAGCGGAATTATATATTGTGCGACGCGTAAAAATGTAGATACATTGCATGAACTGCTGCTTGCAAGAGGGATTTCCGTTACGAAATATCATGCCGGAATGAGAAATGAGGAACGAAAGAAGAGTCAGGATGATTTTATCTATGACCGTGCATCGGTTATTATAGCTACCAATGCATTTGGTATGGGGATAGATAAGTCCAATGTGCGGTATGTGATTCATTATAATATGCCTCAAAGCATGGAGAATTATTATCAGGAGGCAGGACGCGCAGGGCGTGACGGAGAACTGTCGCAATGTATGTTACTGTTTTCGCCGCAAGATATTATGATTAACAAATTTCTTTTAGAGAACAAGGAATTTAAGGATATAAATGAAGAAGACATTGAACTGGTAAAACAGCGTGATATGCATAGGCTGCAGGTGATGGAAGGTTACTGTAAAACAACAAATTGTCTTCGAAACTATATTCTTGGATATTTTGGGGAAAAGACAGCGGAACCGTGTAATAGCTGTGGAAACTGTCATCGGGAATACCACGAGGTTGACATGACGAAGGAAGCGAAGTGGGTGATTAACTGCATTGCCGAGACAAAGGGCAGATATGGATTGACAATTGTGATTGGTACATTGCTTGGAGCAAATCGGGCAAGACTGAAAGAGCTTGGTACAGTTCGTTATAAGTCATACGGTATGTTAAAGGAACGTAATGAAGCAGAACTGCGCCTTTTGATAAGCCAAATGATTTTGGAGGGATATATTTATCAGACAAAAGATCAGTATAGCGTTTTAAAAATGGGGGATATTTCACCTTTGAAAGATGAAAATTATCGTGTCATGATTCGGATGCATGAGGAGAAAGAGATTTCACGTAAACCAAAGGCATCGAATAAGAAAAGTACGGATTCCCTTACTGCTGCCGGATATGAATTGTTTGAGAAACTCCGTTTACTGCGTTTAGAGATTGCAAGGGAAGAAGCAGTTCCTCCATATATTGTCTTTGGTGATAAGACGCTGATTGATATGTGTGTGAAGCTTCCGCAAGATAGAATTGGAATGATGAATGTCTCAGGCGTTGGTGTAAATAAGTTTGAAAAATATGGCCAGCGGTTTTTGGATGAAATCAGTGATTATCGAATGATGCATCCAAATGCTGTAATAAGTATCTTCGAGGAAGAAGTTTCGGTAAAGCAGATAAGTGCAAAGAAAAAGGAATGAACTTTGCAGCTATTGAATAAGTTTACTTTTTTTAATATAATCCAAATGTAGACACGTGTCAATAATTGTTGTGACCATTATCCATTGCGCATATCTTGCATTTACATATAATAAACTTAGGAAAAATAATGTCATAGTCCATT
>CAYYZV010000060.1:0-11550 GCA_964476275.1 uncultured Roseburia sp. | reverse complement strand
TACGCACATTTACTATGTGAGGCTCTTGAAATATAAACCATGAGTCACGTGAAAGTCAATTTTATATCAAACAAAATGCTTTGTGCTCCGGTGAGAGTGGATACTCTACTTCGTTTTCTAACAACTTCTATAATCTAACACAATAAAAATAAAATGTCAAGTACTTTTATTCATATTTTTGTACCTGACATTTTATAATATTTATTCTACCGAATATAATTTTTCAAAATCAAATAATACAGATTCCAAATTCAGAATATCTTCCTGATTTGCAGTCCAGACATTATCAATCAATTCAACCCGAATAATCATCTCCGCGGGTGCATCATACTCTGCATCTGCCAACTCAGCCACCATACATTCTTTAAAAGCTCTGAAAAGCTGCTCATTCATCTCTTCATCCGAAGGAACTTCTTCTCCTGCTAAAGCTGTATCCGTCCAAACCTGTACAAATTCTGCAACCTTAACCTCATAACTGGCAACTGCATCTTCAAACACATGCATTTTCTCATAAGAAACACTTACTTCAAATGTCTCCTTATCCACTTTTACGGCTTCACCTACTGTAAATCGCACATTCGCATACAGGTCTTTATAAAACTGAAGATATTCCTGATATAATTCTTCTGAGACTGTAACATCAGCAAGCATTGCATTCATCTGCGCTTCCATGCCTGCTTCATAAACCGCCCCTGCTTCTTCCTGCGTGGCAATTTCCTGTTCTACAATTGCTGTTGAATCGTTGTAATAAGAATTAGCCAATATTGCGTTTACATATGCACTGGCGTCAAAGGATGCACAGCCTGTTAAACTTCCTATTACTAGTGTTCCTGCTAAAAATGCAGTAACTTCTCTTACTATTTTTCTCATCATTTGTCTCCTCATTTTTATAACCAATATTAATAAAATGGTAACACTTCCCTGCCGGTTTGTCAAACTTATAAATTCATGATATGATATAATTCAGAGTTAACTTGGCTCTAAATTATATCATACTCCCCAGAAAGGACTTTCTTATGCATCATAAAATCGTAGATTTACACACACATACAACAGAATCTGACGGAAGCTTTACACCGGAAGAATTAATGGCCGAAGCCAGCCGCACAGGCTTATCTGCTATTGCCATCACAGACCACGACTCTATTTCCGGAATCAAAAAAGCTGCTCCTTTTGCTGCACAATATCAAATAGAATTAATTCCAGGTGTTGAATTATCAACAGATTATAATGGCAAAGAAGTACATGTAGTTGGTTTATATATTAATATTGAAAATGAACTCTTTTTAAAGAAAATAAAAGAATTTAAAGAAAATCGCGACAACCGCAACGCAATTATGGTAGAAAATCTGCAAAAAGAAGGCTTTGCTATCACTATGGAAGAATTAAAAGCTGAAAATCCGGACTGTGTCATTACCAGAGCCAATATTGCGCGGTTTTTATACGAACACGGCATGATTCCATCGATTCAGACTGCTTTTGAAAAATACATCGGCGATCACTGCAAATGCTATGTAAATCGATTTAAAATCACGCCAATGGATGGAGTGCGCCTGATTAAAGAAGCCGGCGGTACTGCTATTCTCGCACACCCTCTGCTCTATCATATGAGCAATACTGGTTTACAAAAGCTGACAGATGAAATGAAAGATGCAGGTTTAGATGGTATCGAAGCCATTTACTCTACCTACACTCCAAGCGAAGAGCGTCAGATGAAAGAATTTGCCAAAAAGAACCATCTGCTAATCAGCGGTGGCTCCGATTTTCATGGTACTACCAAGCCAAACTTAAATCTCGCTACCGGTTATGGTAAGTTATATATCCCTTATTCTATTTTAGAAACAATCAAAGAATCAAGAAAATAAAGAAAAAGTGCAGAAGAAGCTTTTCCTTCGACTGCACTTTTTGTTACTGAGAATTATTCAATCGGTTCTGCCGGAATAAATACTCTTGTTAAGCTGCTATGCTCCGGAATCAAGGCTTCCGCCTCCTTTACCGCTTCTTCACAGAAATACTGCTGAGAGCTCAACAGAACCTTTCCCCTCTTGTCAATCTTTTCATAATTACCTTCTGCATTCATCACATGTGCTTTTAAGGTATCGCTTAATTCTATTTCTAAAATATGCTTTACTTTTTTCTGAAGCTTTTCATCCAATACCGGGAATAAAATTTCCACACGTCGATCTAAGTTTCTTGGCATCCAGTCTGCACTTGCCATATAAATTTCTTCATTACCATCGTTTAGGAAATAATAAATTCGACTGTGTTCAAGGAAATTGCCCACAATTGAACGTACTTCAATATTATCGCTGATTCCCGGAATTCCTGTCTTTAAGCAGCAAATTCCTCTTACCACAAGCTGAATTTTCACGCCTGCAGCAGATGCTTCGTATAAGGCTCGGATAATGCCCTCATCACAAAGTGAATTCATCTTTGCCATAATATGTGCCGGACGTCCCATTTTAGCATATTTGATTTCTCTGGCAATCATTTTTTCGAATTTCGAACGCAGCCAAATCGGTGCCAGCGTCAGACGATTCCATGAAGGCGGTTCTGAATAACCTGACAGCATATTAAATACTGCTGTCGCATCCTGTCCGATTGCCTCATTACAGGTAAAAATACCGCAGTCTGTATAAAGCTTTGCTGTAGAATCATTGTAATTTCCGGTTCCTAAATGTACATAACGGCGGATGCCGTCTTCCTCTTTGCGGACAACCAGCGCGATTTTACTATGTGTCTTTAATCCTACTAAACCGTAAATTACATGACAGCCTGCCTGTTCCAGTTTTTTCGCCCAAACGATATTATTCTCCTCATCAAAACGAGCTTTTAACTCTACTAATACCGATACCTGTTTTCCATTTTCAGCCGCCTGAGCAAGCGATGCAATAATCGGAGAATGACCACTAACACGATACAAAGTCTGTTTAATTGCCAAAACACTTGGATCAGAAGCCGCCTGCTTAATAAAATCTACAACCGGATCAAAGGTCTGATATGGATGACGGAGTAAAATATCGCCTTTTTTAATCGCCTCAAAAATATCCTCTCCCGGTGCGATTTCCGGCACGCGCTGTGGAAGATACGGTTTATTGCGCAAATGATCACAGCCCTCTATACCATACATCTTCATAAGAAACGTTAAATCAATCGGGCCATTAATTTTAAATACATCCTGATTTGCTACCTTAAGCTCTGCTTTTAAAATATTCAGCAGCTTCTTATCAATTCCATGCTCTACCTCTAAACGGATGACCTCGCCCCACTGACGTCTTTTTAACTGCTTTTGAATTTCTTTTAATAAATCCTCTGCCTCTTCTTCATCAATAGTCAAATCCGCATTACGCATAATACGATATGGATAAGCACATAATACCTCATAATTTAAAAACAATTTATCAATATTTTTTTCAATAATCTGCTCCAGCAGAATAAAACATTTTTCATCTGTATAGGACCCCGGAATCTGAACAATACGGGGCAGTACACTTGGCACCTGTACGGTTGCAAATTCTATATCGTTTTCCTTCTTTTTTAATAATGCAGCGATATTTAACGTTTTATTACGAATCAGCGGAAATGGTCTTGACGCATCTACCGCCATCGGTGTTAATACCGGATATACATTTTCCTCGAAATAGCGATCTACAAAAGCTGCCTGTTCTTCTATTAATGTTTCATAACTATCGATAATTCGGATATGATTTGTATGCATCAAAGGAGCTAGCGAACGATTATAGGTACTGTACTGCAAATCCACCAATTCTTTGGTCTTCTCATTAATCGCTTCCAGCTGCTGCATGGCGGTCATGCCTGCCATATCCTTTTTCTTATATTTGGCATGAACCATATCCTTTAAAGATGCTACGCGAACCATAAAAAATTCATCGAGATTCGAAGATACAATACTGATAAATTTCAAACGTTCTAATAACGGAATACTCTTATCTCTTGCTTCATTTAAAATACGATGCTCAAACTTCAGCCAGCTTAACTCTCTATTATCATAATATGCAGGATTTTTTAAATCCAATTCTTTTTCCATAGTCTCTGCCACTCCTTAAAGATGTACTCTCTTTTCTTTGATAACCGGTTTCATACTGAATATATTCTCAAAATATGTTGTTTTTGTGTCAAATAATGCCTTTTCCAGACTGGAATCCCCTTCTGTTTCAATGGTAATCACCAGTTCTTTTCCCTTAATGGCTGCTCTGACATTTTTAAACTTCTGTTTATGACTGCGATCCATCGCATTTGCAACCCGCAAAATAGCAGAAAGCTTTGCTATTATCAGATAGCTTTCATGATCCAGCTGCTCCGGCATATTCTCATATGACGGCAATATACGGCTTTTATACAAAACAACATTTGCTACGATCGATCTCTCTTTGTGTGATAATCCTATGATTTCCGATGCCATAATGATGTCATAGGAACACTGCGGTGCATTCGCAATGCTGATAAATTTGCCACAATCATGCAAAATCGCTGATACATTCATCAAAAGCCGTTCTCTTCTGCCAAGACCGTGTACTTTTTTCATGGTATCAAAAATCAGATTCGACATGTGCACCAAAGCATCGATATGTGGTGTAAAGCTTAAATAGCGTTCTGCCAAGCCCCTTGCCGCAGCAATAATATCTGCATCAAAATCATGCCCTGATTTAAGCATCTGATTTTTCCAAGCATAATCATAAGCCATACCATCATTAAAATTAGCCCTCGGTGCCCAAATACGCTCTGCACCGATTCCGTTCGCCATACACTTTAAAACCATCATATATGGGATTAACAGTACGTCATATTCCACTGGTAGATTCAGCTCAATTGCCATCTCCTCTGCGCTGCGCTCAGAAACTCCTTTTAGATAAGAAGTTACCTTTATCGCTTCAACTGTTTCATCTTCCAGCCTTTTTCCCATTTTATGAACTAATTCTGATGTGAAATCACCTACAATAATTAAATATTTAATTTTTACATTTTCCATGTATAAGGACTTAAACATTTCCAGTTCCTTATACACCAATTCTTCTATCTGCTGTTCATACTGCTTCTCATTTACACAGCGGCGTTCTAACTGTTCTCTTATTTTCATAGTGCCGAGTGCAAGATGCTGTGTAGTAACCGCCTTTCCTTTGGCAAATACTGTTACCTGCATGCTTCCGCCGCCCACTTCTACAAATGCTGCACCCTTTTGCGTCAGTTTTTCGAACTCTTCCTGTACAGCAATCGCTTTATAGCTGATAAAACGATGTTCCGAATTACTTAAAACTTTTACCTGCAAACCGGTACGAATCCGAATCTGATCCAAAATAAAAAGTAAATTCTTTGTATCTCTAAGTACTGAAGCTGCATACACCTCATATGCATCTACCTGATATGTATCCATAATTTTTTTATAGTCTGCCAGTGTATTACAAAGTGCTTCTACCAGTTCATAGCCGATATTTCCGGTAGAATATGCATCTTTGCCCAATTCCACTCTGGCACGGATATAATCAATTTCTCGAATACCTCTTTTTGGCGAAATTTCAAAAATTTTCAAACTGACTTCATAGGAACCTATATAGGCTGCCGCAAATGTACACATCTTCATATCTTTTTCAACCTTTTCCCAATAAATAATTAATAAACTGCTGTGCTGTTCTGCCTGAAAGACCTCCATGAGACAATTCCCACTTATTTGCTTCTAAAAGCAGTTCTTCTTCCGGCATTATAAGCTGATGGCGCTTTGCCAGCTCTTTTACAATTACCTGAAATTCTTTTTTCGTTGGTGAACCAAAGTAAATGGATACGCCAAACCGCGTATACAGTGACAATTTTTCCTGCACGGTATCTGATGTATGCATATCCTGACGTATTTCCTCTTTATCAGAAAAATTCTCCCGAATCAAATGCCGTCTATTGGATGTCGCATAAATCAATACATTATCCGGTTTCTTTTCCAATCCTCCTTCTATGACTGCTTTTAAATACTTATACTCAATTTCGAATTCTTCAAAAGACAGGTCATCCATATAAATAATAAATTTATAGTTCCGATTTTTAATCTGAGTAATAATATCATTCAAATCACAGAACTGGTGCTTATAAATCTCAATCAAGCGCAATCCTCTGTCATAATACTGATTCGCAATTGCTTTAATACTGGTAGACTTTCCTGTCCCTGCATCCCCATACAAGAGGCAGTTATTTGCTTCTTTTCCTTTTAAAAAGGCTTCTGTGTTATCAATCAGCTTCTGCTTTGCAATCTCATACCCTACCAAATCATCGAGATGAACATGCGCAATATTGCTGATTGGAACAATTTCTGCCAATCCTCCTTCTCTGTGATTTACTCGAAATGCCTTATGCAGTCCCAGCTTACCCACGCCATAGTCCTTATAAAATTCTGTCACAGCGTTTTTAAATTCTTCTACACTTACCGCGGCTTCCAACTTATCCTTTAATTCCAAAATACGATTGCGGATGCGCTTATTAAACAATCTGCCGCTGCCGGACATACTCTCATATGCTGTAATCGCCTGTATGCATTCGCAGGACAATTCTTCAAATACAGAAAAATCAAAGTCAAAATATTCTTTCATAATTGCAAAATCATGTAAAACAATCTGATTGACAGAACCTTCTACCTGTCCTCTGATTTCGCAGGCTTTGCTATAGGCATTTTCATTGTTTACTAACAAAAAAGTCAGAAAACTATGCCAAAGATTTCCTTCAAACCCATGGCTGACTGCCAGCTCCATTAATTGATTTAGGCATTCAAATAAGAGTGCCTCTATATCTTCTTTATTATAATATTCGCTGTTATAATTCTCCATAATCCATGCAAAATCATAAAACAACTTTCCATTTTCAAAATTCTTATAAAGAATCAGATTTTTTGGACTTTTCATCTCTTTTAACCCCTTCGCAGACATCTGATAAATTGCTGCAAACCTTTTTCTTAATTTAGTAATTTCCCAAAATCTTAAGCCGGGTTGTCTCTTCTTTCAAACCGCGCAATGCATTCTGTACCGCAGCCTCCTTTAAGTTACCGTCGAAATCTACAAAGAAACGATATTCCCAAGTCTTATCCGGAAGCGGACGGGACTCAATTTTATTCATATTCAATCCATTATAAATAAAATGAGACAATTTATGATACAGGGAACCGCTTTCATGGGGAATTTCAAAGCTAATGCTGATTTTATTTGCATTTTTCTCAAATACCTTTTTACCAGTCACAATAATAAAACGTGTAAAATTATTTTTATTATCCTGAATAGCTTCATCCAGCACCTGAAGTCCATAAATATCCGCGTTTAACTTGCTTCCAATCGCTGCTTTATGCTTCATGCCATCTTCCTTTACTTTCTGTGATGCCATTGCCGTATTCTTATAGCTGTGTTTTTCCCACTCTCTATGAGCATCCAAATATTTGCCGCATTGCATCAATGCCTGTGGATGAGAATAAATATCTGTAATGTCTTCTTTTGTGGCACCATTTAATGCCAAAAGTGCATGATCTATTTTAATTATCTGTTCGCCAACAATACAATTATCATATTCCATCAGCAAATCATAATTTTCTGATACAATTCCGGCAGAAGAATTTTCAATTGGAAGTACTGCATAATCTGCTTCACCATTTTTAATTGTTTCCATAGCATCCCGCCATGTTTCCACATGCCAGCTGTCTGTATCATTTCCAAAGTATTCTTTCAGGGCAAGCTGGGAATACGCTCCTTCTGTCCCCTGAAATACGATTTTGGCATTTTTGTAATCTAACTTCTCTACTTCTTCAAATTCAATCGGCTCTGCCTTTCCATGTTCCGTCAAAAGCTGATACTGACGTTTTCTGCTCATCGACATAATCTGTTCAAACAGCTCCTGCACACCATGTTTTAAAAAATCCGTATGTACTTTATTTCCTAAATTAGCAAGTTTGCTCTGTTCTCTTTCTTTATCAAAAACCGGTTTTCCTACTGATATTTTATATTCTGCAACTTCTTGCGCAATCGCCATTCTGCGCTCATATAACGCTACAATTTCTGAATCAATGCTATCAATCTCATCGCGTAATTCTAATAAATCCCTCATAAAATCTTGTGCCTTTCCTATTTTTCATTATATCTCTGACTATAATTATTCAGAGCCAAGCTCAAAAACACTATGTGTTTTGAGCTATGACTTCTCACCAAAGAAATTTGCAAAAAAGAATTCCTTCCTGCAAGCAGGAATCATTCTTTTTATGCAAATTGCCTTGTCTCTGAATAATTATATATTACCACGCTTTATTTTCTGGTTCAATTTATTTTCACAACTTTAATTGAATCAAATAATTATACTTATTTGAAATATTTTTAACTTTTTACAATGGTGTTGTGTTATAATTACAACGTAGCTATGAAGTGTTAAATAGTTACGTTATACTTTTATAAACAGAAAGGTTGTGACATTATGAAAAAATTTCTCACTTTATTTATTAGCTTCTTATGCATTGCCGGTGTAGCTGGTTTCGCACTTTATAATAATTATCTTTCAAAAGATTATTATAACGATGGATATGTAAACGGCAACACTGCTGGTAATCTATATAACAGCGGTCTTTTTTGTGAATACGACAATGTTATTTATTTTGCAAATCCAAACGATGGCATGCAGCTTTACCGCATGAATCCTGATGGAAGTGAAATTGAAAAAATAAGCGATGACAGCGCTGCCTTTATCAATGCAGACGAAAACTACATTTACTATGCCAGATCTGGAGATAATTCCGAATCCTACTTCTCCTTTTTAAACGTATACACACACAGCCTATGCAGGCTTCGCCGTGACGGCAGAGGCGAAGTTGTGGTTTTAGATACGGATCCTTGTATGTATGCCTCTCTGGTCGGAAACTACATTTACTACATTCATTATAATACCACAGAAGCTTCTTCTCTCTACAGCATTAAAAATGATGGAGAAGAAAAACGACAGGTATTTCCTCAAACTTATTTTACTTGCTGTACAGATGGACAATATATTTACTACAACGGATTGGAAAATGATCACAATGTTTACCGTTTAGATACCGCTACGCTTGCGCAGACATTAGTTTATGAAGGTAACTGCTGGATGCCAATCGTCGAAGACAATTATGTTTACTTCATGGATTGTGATAATTCCTACAGCCTTGCAAGAGCTGATTTGACAACCGGAGAAAAAATTACCTTAGTAAATGAGTGGGTTGACTGTTTCAACGTACATAATGGTGTTATTTATTTCCAGCGCAACAGCAGCGAACCAGCTTTCTGTTCTGTGAATACAGACGGCAGTGATTATACCGTTTTAAAAAATGGAATTTATACCAAAATTCATGTTGCTGGAGATTTAGTTTTCTTTAAAGATTTCACTACCGAACAGTTTTATAAAATGTCTATCAGAGATGGATGGATTTCACCATTTGATCCACCTGTTGCAGAAGAATAATTTTACATAATTAATATAAGGCAGGATTCTATTACAGAAGTTCCTGCCTTTTCCATGCAATTATATCATTTATCTCCAAAATTATTTTAATACTTTTACTCAAAAACAAATTTACAGAGGCGATAATCTCGCCTCTGTAAATAATATCTATTATAAAACTACAATAAATCTATTTCACCCACAATATCTTATTGGCCCTCATACAATTTTGCAAGAATCTCTACTACTGCATCTGCTCCAAGACGGCTGACATTGAGTACCAAATCGTAATTATTAGTATCTTCCCATTTTCTCTCAGTATATGCTTTATAATGTGCTGCACGGCCTTTATCTGTTGACTCAACAATATGTACTGCACGCTCATGATTTACTTCTCGTACTTTTTCAATTCGCTCCACTCTGTCTTTTTCATCTGCACAAATGAATACACTTAATACATCATCTCGTTTTCTTAAAATATAGTCTGCACAGCGACCTACAATTACACATGGTCCCTGTTCCGCTAAACCTCTAATAATCTGAGCTTGTGCTTTATACATCTGATCGTTCACTGTACCGCCATATTCTGCGATATAATACGGTCTATCCATTCCGAAAAGTCCCTGATAACCTGTTACAATTTTATTCAGACAGTCACTAAAAATATTCTCATCTTTTTCAGCTTCGTCCTTGTCCAAATTCAGTTCTGCGATGGCCTTATCAACAAGGTCCTTATCATGTAACGGAATATTTAATTTCTCTGCTAAACGTACACCAATTTCATGACCACCACTTCCACACTGACGAGCTATTGTTATTATCTTCTTATTCATAACGCCATCTCCCTTCCTGCTATTTTAGGATTCTTTGTAACTATTCTGAAAGTACTGAATAGTTACTGTTTTTTTAATATTATGGTTATATTATATCAGATTCTTTCTATTTTTTCAAATGTATTTTCTGCTTTTTATAAATTTTTTATACTTATTACAGATAATTTAATTAAATTGTCTGTAAATTCATCTGATATCTCTCTTATTTTGAATTATGCACATATGATGTTATTTTCATATAATAATGCCTTTAGGTAAAATAAAAAGAGGCAGCATACCCTACTATAAAATAGGATATCTCACCTCTTTTATCGAAAACACTGCGTGTTTCCTCGCTGTGGCTTCTTCCCGAAGAAATTTTCAAAAAAGCAGTCCTTTCAGCAAGCTGAATGCCTGCTTTTTATGAAAATTACCTTGGCTCTGAATAGTTACATATTATTACAGAATGATCTTCTTTGGACAAACTTCAGCACATACGCCACATCCGGTACATTTATCCTGATCAATGTGTGCAATACTGTTTGTAACTGTGATAGCACCTTCCGGACAGTTCTTCTGACACTTCATACATCCGATACATCCAACTGAACATGCCTTCATAACATCTTTACCCTTATCATTAGAGCTACACTGTACAACGTGTTTTGCTTCATAAGGAATAAGTTCGATTAAGTTCTTAGGACAAGCCGCGATACACTTACCACATGCTTTACACTGATCTTTGTCTACAACAGCAACACCATCTTCAATATGAATCGCATCAAATGGGCATGCAGCTACACATGTACCATAGCCAAGACATCCATAGTTACATGTCTTTGGACCGCCATTTGGCACAAACATCATTGTAGCACAGTTACGTGTTCCTGAATAAACATAATCTGTATTTGCTTTTTCACAAGTACCGGCACATTTAACGAAAGCAACTTTACGTCCGCCCGCTTCTGCTTCAACACCCATGATAGCTCCAACTTTTTCTCCAACTGGCGCACCACCAACCGGACACGCATTTACAGGAGCTTCACCTTTTACGATAGCTGCTGCAAGACCTGAACATCCTGCATAACCACAACCACCACAGTTATTTCCCGGAAGAACTTCACAGATTGCTTCTTCTCTAGGATCTACTTCTACTTTGAATTTTTCACCAGATACTCCGAGGAAAAATCCAAGAATGATACCAACAAGACCTACAACGACTGCCGCTGCTACGGTCGCGATAATAATTCCACTCATTTCTATTTTCCTCCTAAATCTTCATACCAGAGAATCCCATAAA
>CAYYZV010000059.1:0-11560 GCA_964476275.1 uncultured Roseburia sp. | reverse complement strand
ATTTTAATCACAACCAGCAGAGAATTGGCAGAACAGGTATCTGTAGAAGTAGATAAATTTGTTGCACAGTTATCCCGTCAGGAAATTATGCAGAAATCTTTGGATAATTACGGATATATTCTAGTAGCAGACACTTTAGATGCTGCAATTGAAACAGCAAACGAAATTGCATCCGAACACTTGGAAATCGTAACGAAAAATCCATTTGAAGTAATGACCAAAATCCGTAACGCAGGAGCTATTTTTGTAGGTGAGTATTCTAGTGAACCATTAGGAGATTATTTTGCCGGACCAAACCATGTATTGCCTACAAATGGAACTGCAAAATTCTTCTCACCATTAGGAGTAGATGATTTCATTAAAAAATCCAGTATCATCTCTTACTCAAGAGAAGCTTTAGAGCCGGTTTATAAGGATATTGTGCAGTTTGCAGAATGTGAAAAATTAACAGCCCATGCAAACTCTATTCGTGTCCGTTTTGAAGATTAAATAACACTATCTTTTATGGTAAAAATTTGATAAAATAGGGAGTATATGATGAGTATGAAAAACGAACGGAAAGCAGACGTTGTCCGTAAAACCAAAGAGACAGCCATTGCATTGTCTTTTGCAGTAGATGGTAAAGGCGAGTCTTCTATTTCTACAGGCATTGGTTTTTTTGACCATATGTTAGACGGATTTGCAAGACATGGATTCTTTGATTTGAAGGTAAATGCAGAAGGTGATTTGGCAGTAGACTGCCATCATACGATTGAAGATACAGGAATTGTGCTTGGAGAGGCAATTAAAAAAGCCATCGGCGATAAAAAAGGTATCAAACGCTATGGAAGTTCTATGCTTCCTATGGATGAAACTTTGGTATTGTGTGCTGTCGATTTGTCAGGCAGACCATATCTGGCTTTTGATGCAGAGTTTACAACAGACAGAGTAGGATATTTTGATACAGAGATGGTTCGTGAATTTTTCTACGCCATTTCTTATACTGCAGGTATGAATTTACATATAAAAGTATTATCCGGTACGAACAATCATCATATTATTGAAGCAATGTTTAAAGCATTTGCAAAAGCACTTGATGAAGCGACTACTATCGACCCTCGTATTACTGACATTTTGACTACAAAGGGAAGCTTGTAGGACGCGATTCAGTAAGTTTATCAGGAGGAAATAATTTATAAAATGGAACACAAAAACATAGTAGCGACAATTTATTTGAAAGATGAAAAAGCAGTAAAGAGTTTAACCGATTACACTGTGACTTATGAAGATGTAGTTGAGCTTGCTAAATTATACAATGACAGCGGAATTGATAAAATCATTATTTTTGATTTATCAGATGATGATGATGAGCATGAGCGTAATATTAATACGATTAAGATTATTAACCGTAATATTGAGCTAAAGACTTGTGCCGGGGGTAATATTAACCGTTTAGAGGACATCAAAAAGTTTTTCTATGCAGGCTGCTTACAGGTTATCGTAAATGGCTGCAAACCAAACAGTATCGAATTAGCAGAAGAGGCCAGCAAACGTTTTGGAAAAGATCGTATTTTAGTTTCTGTAGATAAGGTAGATTTTGTTTTCAAAAATCAGAACAAGATGAATGAACTTTTCCATGAATTACTGGTTTTGAATCAGGAATTTATTGATGCGATTGAAAGCATGACAGATGTACCTTATGTAGTACGTTTAGAAGAATGTGATTATAAGAAAATCGTCTCTATTTTAAAACGTAAAAAGGTGCGCGGTATTTCAGGACCGTTTATCAATTCACCAAAGACAGACGTTATGGAAATGAAGTCGCAGCTTTCAGCGTCAGGAATTAAAATGGATAATTTCGAACCGGCTTTAAAATGGAGCGATTTAAAGAAGAATTCGGATGGTCTGGTACCAGTTATTGTACAGGATTACCGTACCGACGAAGTATTAATGCTTGCATATATGAATGAGGAATCTTTCCTTACGACCATTAATTTAGGCAAGATGACTTATTGGAGCAGAAGCAGAGATGAGTTATGGACAAAAGGAATGACCTCTGGTCATATCCAGTATGTGAAATCTTTAACAGCTGACTGTGATTATGATACAATTTTGGCAAAGGTTTCTCAGGTAGGAGCAGCCTGTCATACAGGTAATAATACCTGTTTCTTTAACGAAATTGTAAAGAAAGAATATATGGAAAAGAATCCTCAGAAAGTATTAGAGGATGTTTATGCAATTATTGAAGACAGAAAGATTCATCCGAAGGAAGGTTCTTATACGAACTACTTATTTGACAAAGGGGTAGATAAGATTCTGAAAAAAGTCGGCGAAGAATGTACGGAAATCGTGATTGCTGCAAAGAATCCAAATTCGGAAGAAATTAAATACGAGATTTCAGACTTCCTATATCACATGATGGTACTCATGGTAGAAAAGGGCATTACATGGGAAGATGTAATGCAGGAACTTTCGCAGAGATAGAATATTTATAATAATTGATAAGTACAGAATGACATGATAAATCAACTCACGAGTTAGCAATTCGTGAGTTGATTTTATGTTTAGAAATAGTCAAACTTTTACAAAGAGGAGCCAATAGTATTAAAGATGTTTATGGATTTCCTTGCGATATTTTGTTGGTGATTTATGAACATATTTTTTAAAGAGCTTCGTAAAATAATTTACGTCATTAATACCACAGTATTGCGCAATAGTTTGAACTTGCAGTTCAGTTGTATTTAAAAGAAAAAGTGCAAGTTGAATGCGTTTTTGATTTACGTATTCTGTAAGTGTTTTACCCGTTTCATCATGAAAAAGTGTGGACAGGTAGCTTGGATTTACATTCAGCCGTTTTGCGATGTTTCGCAGACTCAAATCAGCGGCAGGGTCAGAATCCGTCAATTTGATAACTTCCTGTATGAGAGATGAGTAATCTTTCATGGAATGATTTTGTATAGCAAGGCAGTATTGTTGAACCATTTCATGCAGCAAACGAATACAGGAGTTCGGTGAGGTTGCCTGTTCAAGCTTTTGGGTATAGGTAGATGAAAGCCTGCTAAGGTGGTACAGGTTGACAGAATTAAATTCTCCCGCTTTTCTCAGTAGTGTATTCAAACTAATTATTTGTAGTTTGAGGTAAAAAAGAAAACTAATATCAAATTGCTCAGAATGATTTGTAATCAGGCTGGTGAGAATAGAGTCTGCTTTTTCACTAAGTCCTTGCGCTACCGCATGGATCAGGTCATTTTCCAAAGTAGTATATGCTTCAATTGCCTGAAGATCAAAAAGTTCTTTCTCCTGTGCTGAAAGGAGCTTCGGCCAGTCAATATTTTGTGAAATTTCCTGCATACTATAGTCTAATTCTTTAAAAACAAAAGCTTCTCGAGTTTTCCATATTTTTTCACCAAAGGTTTCTAAAATTGTCTGTAAAAAAGCATCATTATTTATGGCAGTAAGTGTATAAAGAAATTCCAAAATAGGTTTTAATAATGGTGGCGAAATATTGTGTTTTTCCATATGTGCAGCGATTTGTTTGGTTTGCATCTGCCTGATATAAGGTCCAATCAATAAAATGGATGGTGTGGAATAATCCGGCAGCTGCAGCATATAGTAACTACAGAAGAACTGATCTGTAATTTTGTAAATGCAGGCAGGCTGTAAATCATTTATAAGAAAATTGTGGATGGCATCATATTCATTTAAAAGATTTAATTTTTCACGCAGCTGTAAATCAAAGGAAGTAGATTTCTTGTTTATTGGACAGATACGAACCGGTAATCGATAATTTTTGAAAAAAGATAATAAAAAATCAAGTTCATTTTGATAATTCATAAGTAAAATCCTTTCGGTAATATATGGAAATTATCGTATAATTTTTCGAAAAATGCAATATAAAATAAAAATTTTACGGATTTTGACAAAAAATATACTCACAAAAATGAAATAAGTATGGTAATATAAATATACTATATTTTGTTTTAAGAAAGAGGGAAAAAGCATGAATGAAAAAAATGTAAAACCTTTTGGAATGAGGGACAAGCTCGGTTACATGTTCGGTGACTTTGGTAACGACTTTACCTTTATTCTCGCAAGCTCCATTATGATGAAGTTCTACACGGATGTTATGGGTGTATCAGCAGGTCTTGTTGGTGTGCTGATGATGGTTGCCCGTTTTGTAGATGCGTTCACAGACGTAACTATGGGTCAGATTGTAGACAGAAGCAAACCTACCAAAGCTGGTAAATTTAAGCCTTGGTTGTTAAGAATGTGCGGTCCGGTTGCAGTTTCATCCTTCCTTGTTTACGGAAGCTGGTTTGCAAATATGCCTATGGCTGTTAAGATTGTATATATGTTTGTTACATATATTCTGTGGGGCAGTGTATTCTACACGTCAGTAAATATTCCTTATGGATCAATGGCTTCTGCTATTTCTGCCGATCCAAAAGACCGTGCGTCACTTTCTACATTCAGAACCGTAGGTGGATCTCTTGCCGGTCTGGTAATCGGTGTAGTTCTTCCACTTGTTATTTATGATACAGTTGATGGCAGACAGATTATGAATGGCGGAAAAGTATCCATTGCTGCAGGTATCTGTTCTGTAGGTGCAGTTATCTGTTATCTTCTCTGCTACAATCTGTGTACAGAACGTGTTAAGGTTGAACAAAAAACAGAGAAATTTGATATTAGCAAATTAGTCAAAGGACTTGTTACTAACAAAGCGTTAATTGGTATTGTAGTAGCATCTATCTGTCAGTTACTTGTGCAATTAACATCTCAGTCAATGACAGGATATGTATATCCGGATTATTTTAATAATGTTCAGGTACAGGCTGTGGCTGGTATGTTAGCTATGGTTCCTACCTTTGCACTGGCTGCAGTTGCTGGAAAATTATCTGCAAAATTCGGCAGAAAAGAATTAGCAATTGTAGGCTCTGTCTTTGGTGCTGCTGTATATGCAATTATATTTGTTATGCAGACAAAGAATGCATGGGTATTTGCAATTATGAATACAATTGCATTCTGTGGTCTTGCATTGTTCTCATTGATTTGCTGGGCTATGATTACAGACGTTATTGATGATACAGAAGTTCGGACAGGTTCTCGTTCTGATGGTGAAATTTATTCTATCTATTCTTTCGCAAGAAAGATGGGACAGGCGGCTTCTTCCGGTATAGCTGGTGCGTTGCTTACTGCAATTGGTTATGTATCTGGTTCTACAACAGGTCAGACAGCAGAAGTTGCTCAGGGAATCTACAATTTATCATGTTTAATACCAGCAGTAGGATTTGTTTTGTTAGCAATTGTGCTTGTATTCTTATATCCGCTTAACAAGAAGCGTGTAGAGGAAAACGTTAAGGTTCTTGCTGCAAAACGTAATAAATAATTAGATAAGAAAAAAAGGCTGATGTTCTAATGGAGAATTGTTGGAACATCAGCCTTTTTTTACGGCTTGGTTAACTGGCATATTACATCCGACTTTTCATAAACTTTAATAAAATACGATAAACAGTATTATTAGGAGGAAATATGGAAGATTACGCAGCGCGGCGAAGAGAATATGTACAGCAGGTTCGGGCATCTTTTGACGAACCGGCAAGCGAATTTTATTTATATGATGAGGTTTCGAAAGAACCGGCAGAGCTCTCGTTATTTTCAGGATTTAAAATGAGGCTGTCTGCAGCAATTGCTTTGTTTGGTATTGCATTTTTTTGTCAATATTATTCTTACCCGATTTTAGGGATGGAGATACCGGAAATCATTGACAGGATCAGCGATAATCAGTATTATACTTTTTTAGAGAATTGTGATATATTAAAAGATATAGATTTTTTGAATCTGTAAACACAAAATATTAGAAAGGATTTATCCGAATGACGAAATTAGCATTATCAGATGAAATACTCATGAAAATAGATAAGCCGGCGCGTTATATTGGAAATGAGTTAAACAGTGTCAAAAAGGACAAGGAGCAGGTTGCAATTCGTTTTGCAATGTGTTTTCCGGATGTCTATGAAATCGGTATGTCTCATTTAGGCATCCAGATTTTATACGATATGTTTAACAACATGGAGGATGTATGGTGTGAACGCGTATATTCACCATGGCCGGATTTGCACAAGATTATGAAAGAAGAACAGATTCCACTATTTGGTTTAGAGTCACAGGAACCGGTAAAGGATATGGATTTCTTTGGAATTACCATTCAGTACGAAATGTGTTATACCAACATTTTACAGGTATTGGACTTAAGCCGGATTCCATTATTGGCCTCTGAACGTACCGAAGAGCATCCGATCGTAATCGGCGGCGGTCCATGTGCGTATAATCCGGAACCAATTGCAGACTTCTTTGACATGTTCTATATGGGAGAAGTCGAGGTGTCTTACAAGCAATTATTTGACCTTTACAAAGAAATGAAGAAAACTGGCATGAGCCGTAAGGATTTCTTACATGAAGCGGCAAAAATACCGGGTATTTATGTGCCTTCTTTATATAAAGTTACTTACAAAGAAGATGGAACCATTAAAAGCTTTGCGCCAATTTATGCAGATGTTCCTGCAACAGTAGAAAAACAGCTTGTTATGGATATGGCAGAGGCACCTTATCCAGAGGCACCTGTTGTACCATTCATTAAAGCAACACAGGATCGTGTGGTTTTAGAAATCCAGCGCGGCTGCATTAGAGGCTGCCGTTTCTGTCAGGCAGGAATGGTTTACCGTCCGACCCGTGAAAAAGATGTAGAACGTTTAAAAGATTTGGCATATAAGATGTTAAAGTCCACCGGACATGAAGAAATCTCTTTGAGTTCTTTAAGTTCTTCTGATTACTCCCAGTTGCAGGAATTGGTGACTTTCTTGATTGAAGAATTTAAGAGCAAAGGAGTAAATATTTCCTTGCCATCTTTACGAATCGATGCATTCTCACTGGATGTTATGAGCAAGGTACAGGATATTCGAAAGAGCAGCCTGACCTTTGCACCAGAGGCTGGCTCGCAGCGTCTCCGTGATGTTATCAATAAAGGTTTGACAGAAGATGTGATTTTAGATGGTGCGACACAGGCTTTTGAGGGCGGCTGGAATAAAGTAAAATTCTACTTTATGCTGGGACTTCCGACAGAGACAGAAGAAGATATGAAAGCGATTGCAGAGTTAGCAAATGCGACTGCGGTACGCTATTATGAAACTGTTCCAAAAGAAAAACGGAATGGCAAGTGCCAGATTACGATTAGTACTTCTTTCTTTGTTCCAAAGCCATTCACCCCATTCCAGTGGGCAGGTATGTATGAACCGGAAGAATACTTAAGACGTGCAAAAATTGTAAACAATACCGTTCATGAACAGTTAAACCGCAAGAGTATCAAATATAACTGGCATGAGGCTGATGTTACCTTATTAGAAGGTATTTTGGCAAGAGGTGACAGAAGAGTGGGACAGGCAATTCTTCATGTGTACGAACATGGCGGTATGTTTGATTCCTGGAGCGAGTTTTTTGATTATAAAAAGTGGCTGGATGCATTTGAAGCATGCGGTATTGATGTTGATTTCTACGCAATCCGCCAGCGTGATTTAGATGAAATTTTCCCTTGGGATTTTATCGATGTGGGAGTGACAAAGGAATTCTTAAAGAGAGAATGGAACAATGCCATGGCAGAATCTGTGACACCAAACTGCCGTATGCGCTGTTGTGGATGTGGTGTAAAGAAGTTTGGAGGTGGCGTTTGCTATGAAAATAAGAATTAAATTTCGTAAATACGGTGTAATGAAATTTATCGGACACCTGGATATTATGCGTTATTTCCAAAAAGCAATGCGCCGCGCAGACATTGACATCTGTTATTCCGGCGGATTTTCACCGCATATGATTATGTCTTTTGCAGCACCGCTTGGTGTGGGCATTACCAGTGATGGGGAATATGTTGACATTGAGGTAAATAGTACGAGAAGCACAGAGGCTTCTTTAAAGGCTTTAAATGAGACGATGGTAGAAGGTGTAGAAGTCACAGGTTATGTGGCACTTCCGGATAATGCCAAAACAGCGATGTCTATTGTTGCTGCTGCCGATTATGAATTATCCTTTAAAGATGGCTATGAGGTACCGGCCGCAAAATCTGCATTTGAAGCGGCAATCAATGAATTTTTTACAAATGCAAAAGAAGTACTGATAACAAAACAGACAAAAAAAAGCGAGCGCACTATGGATTTGAAACCGCTTGTTTATGATTTCACAATGCGTGAAAAAGACGGCAGACCGGCTTTTTATTTGATTCTTTCTACAGGCAGTACTGATAATGTAAAACCGGAATTAGTAGTAGAAGCATTATTTAACTATATGGGATTAGAATATAATTCAAGTGCCATCCAGATTCATCGTATTGATGTATATGCGACAGATTCTAAACCGGGTACATTTATTTCCTTAGGCGATATGGGCGAAGTAATTTCATGAAAAAATATATTATAACACAAGAACAATTAAAAACATCAAAAGGAGAGCAGAACTTTATAGTTTCTGCTCTTTATGATGAAAATAGAAAAATGATCGAGGTTTCTTTGAGCGGAGTGGAAGAAGAAAGTATTCTGGGAAATCTGTATATTGGCCGTGTTGAGAATATTGTAAAAAACTTAAATGCAGCCTTTATCCGTATCAGTCCGGAGCAGATTTGCTATTATTCCATGGAGGACTATAAAAATCCATTATTTACAAAGAAGATTTCTGAAAAGAAGCCTTTAGTAGAAGGAGAAGAACTGGTTGTACAGGTATCTCGTGAAGCATTAAAGACCAAAGAGCCTGCTGTTACCACGAATTTGAATTTTACAGGAAAATATGCAGTGCTTACTACTGAAAATCAAAGGATCGGCATTTCTTCTAAGCTTGCAAAAGGGGAACGGGAACGTTTAAAACGGCTGGCAGAAACGCTCGAACATCCCGATTTTGGACTGATTCTGCGTACCAGTGCAAAAGATGCTTCTGATGAGGAAATTTTAGCGGAAATCCATGCTTTGGAGGCAGAGTGGCAGTCGTTAAAAGACACTGCGGTGCATAAAACCTGCTATACGTGTCTGAAAAAAGAGTCTCCGGCTTATATAAAAGAGGTGCCTAACCTTCCGAATAGAAGTGTTGATGAGGTAATTACCGATGACAGAACGATTTTCGAACAGCTTTGCGGGCTTTATGGCGTGGCAGAAGATGCTTTATGGAGCAAAGGCAGTGTTTCTGTTCCAATTGACGAAATAAATGTTACAGAGACTTTAAAACTACGATATTATCATGACGAACTTTTGCGCTTATCTTCTTTATATAGTGTGAAAAGTTCGCTTGTAAATGCATTATCGGAAAAAGTATGGCTGAAATCCGGTGCCTATCTGATTATCCAGCTCACAGAAGCATTAACCGTTATTGATGTGAACACTGGCAAGAATGTGGCGAAAAAGGATATGCAGGAGAATTTCCTTAAGATTAATAAAGAAGCAGCAATTGAAATTGCCCACCAGCTTCATCTGCGGAATCTTTCAGGGATTATCGTAGTGGATTTTATGAATTTAGAATCGAAAGAGGCAGAAGCGGAATTGATGAGTACGTTTCGTGCTGCATTAAAAGCTGACCCGGTACCAACACAGCTTGTAGATATTACAAAGCTGGGACTGGTGGAGATCACTAGAAAAAAAGTCAAAAAATCTTTATGGGAAATCTTAAAATAATAAGAAACGTGAGAGGACTTTAGAATCATGAAAATTGACCGTTCCGATATGTTGGAGCTTACTCGTCGTATGACACCATCTCGAAATTGTTTCGGAAGAATTGCCGGTGCTTATATGGATGTAGAAGGATTTGTTGATGAATCCTTTAATACTCATTTGTTTTAATTATTGTAAAAAAACGAGCAGAAAAAAGTAAGTAAAATAAAAATTTTTTAAAAAGAGATGTTTTTGGGAGTGGCTGTCCTGTTATTACAGGATGGTCATTCTCTTTTTTAACTCTCCCTTGCTATTTCATGTATTATCTTATAGAATAAGAATTAGAGGATTTTATTAATATATAGGAGCAAAATCACTATGGAAGAGAAAAAATTTAGGTATGCAGACAGCAAGGCACAGATTAAAAAGGTAAATATGCTTTTATGTATTTCAACGACAATTTTGTACATATTAAGCTACACAGTAGTAGCAGTATCCTTCTTTCAAGGAAACCGTACGGCATTGTATGCGGGCAGTATGCTGGTTGTAATGCTGGCTACTATTATCACAGGCTTTGTTACATTGAAACGTAATAGTGGAAATGAAAATTTGCGCTATTATATGATGGCTGGCTTAAACATTGTAACAGCAATGCTTATTTATGCATATGTTGATTATTATATGCGTTTTTTGGCAGTTATGCCATTTTTAGTATGTATTCTATTTTTTGATACCAGATTTTCAAGGATTACAGCAATACTTGTTTCATTGGAGAATATTGTTATTACTTTACTACGTCAGTTTGTATGGCACAATTATGCCGAGGATAAGTTTGTGCCAAACCTTGTAGCAGGGCTTGCGGTTACGGTTTTAATGTTTTTAGCTTCTTATTTAACAAAAGTTGCGAAGGAATTTAATACAGATTCTATGGCAAGAATACAATACGAAGCAGATGTACAAAATGAAATGATGACAGATGTACTTCGCATTGCAGAGCGTGTGCAGACCGGAACGAACCAGGCAATGGATATTGTTAATGAATTGCAGATGTCTTCTGAGACAGTGAATCAGGCTGTTGGAGATATTAGTAAAAGCAGCGTTTCTACAGCAGAGAGTATTCAGAATCAGAGTATGCTGACACAGGACATACAAAGCCACTTAGATGACATGGTTTTCCGAGCGGAAAATATGGTAAAAGTTGCTGCATGTTCCAATCAAATGAATCAGGAAAGTGAAGTGAAAATGCAGCGTCTTCGCAAAGAGGCAGAGTCTTTGATAGAAACAAATGATGCAGTTGCCGTATCCATGAAACAGCTTCAGCAGAATGTAGAAAGTGTAAAAGCAATTACAAAAACGATTTTTGATATTTCTTCTCAGACAAATTTACTGGCTTTAAATGCTTCGATTGAAAGCGCACGTGCCGGAGAAGCAGGACGCGGATTTGCAGTTGTAGCAGATGAAATTCGAACACTCTCAGAGCGTACAAGGCAGGAAACAGAAAGTATTACACAAATTTTAGAGAGTTTGGCTTCTAATACAACTGAAACAGCAAAAGCAATCGATAAATCCTTAAAGAGTGGAAGTGCTCAGGAACAGATGATTACAGAACTTGCCAGTCATTTTAAGGAAATGAATGCGAATGTGAATAAGCTTTCTATAGACGTTCATGAGATAGAAACAGCGATTCATGATTTGTCAAATGCCAATACAGAAATTGTAAATGATATTACAACATTGTCAGCTGTAACAGAAGAAGTAACGGCTTCTGCACAGCAGTCTGCAGAAATGACAGAAGGAAATTATCAAAGTGCGAATGATGCGAAGAATATATTAGAAAACATTCTGGAGACATCACATGAAATCGATAAATACATCAGTTAAAATATATATAGGCGGTGATTGAA
>CAYYZV010000058.1:0-11704 GCA_964476275.1 uncultured Roseburia sp. | reverse complement strand
TATCTACTTCTACAGATACCTGTTCTGCCAATTCTCTGCTGGTTGTGATTAAAATAGCTG
This sequence comes from uncultured Roseburia sp., assembly GCA_964476275.1. GTDB lineage: Bacteria > Bacillota > Clostridia > Lachnospirales > Lachnospiraceae > Roseburia. Next base: position 11,644 of record CAYYZV010000058.1, on the reverse strand, counting down.
ATGCCATTTCATCATGCTCTGCCTGTGACAATAAATCGGCTGCTACAAAACGTGGGTTTGCTGTTTCATCTGCCAAAACAAGGATTTCACTAGGTCCTGCGATAGAATCAATACTTACATAACCAAACACGGCCTTTTTTGCAAGTGCTACATAGATATTTCCCGGTCCTACGATTTTGTCTACCTTTGGAATACTTTCCGTTCCAAAAGCCATTGCAGCTACTGCCTGAGCACCGCCCACTTTAAAGATTTTATCTACGCCGGCTTCTTTTGCTGCTACTAAAGTAGAAGGATATACCTTTCCGTCTGGTCCCGGTGGTGTAGTCATAATAATTTCATCTACACCTGCAACTTTTGCAGGCATTACATTCATAAGTACAGAAGATGGATAAACCGCCTTACCTCCTGGTACATAGACACCTACTGTTTTTAAAGGTGTTACTTTCTGTCCTAAAATAATGCCGTTTGGCTGTGAATCAAACCAGGAATTCTGTCTCTGTTTTGCATGATAATCCCGAATATTGACTAATGCCTTACGGATTACATCTAACAGCTTTTCATCTACCTGTTCATAAGCTTTGGCAATTTCTTCTTCAGTTACTAAAATATTAGAAGCATTGATCTTAGCTCCATCAAAACGCTTTGTATAATCAAAAATTGCTTCGTCACGTTTTTCACGTACAGTGGCAATAATGTCATTTACTCTTGCTTCAAATTCTCCATAAGAATTTGGACTGCGTTTTAACAAATTCTCTAAAATATTATTCTGTGTTTCTGGTGTTAAATTTAAAATTCTCATATGTTTATTATACCTTTCCTCGTCTGGCATGAAAATTTATTTTCGTTTAAAAATCTTTGATATAAGGATTTTTAAACTAGTACTCTTTTTAAATCACGAATTAATTTTGTGATACGTTCATTTTCCATTTTCATACTAACCTGATTTACAACCATACGGGCTGATAATGGACATACCTCTTCTAATACAATCAGTCCATTTTCCTTTAATGTAGAACCTGTTTCCACGATATCGCAGATTACTTCTGACAGCCCAACGATTGGCGCCAGCTCAATCGAACCATTTAATTTAATAATTTCTACTGTCTGATGCTTTTTATTATAGAAGTAATCCTTTGCAATATTTGGGTATTTAGTTGCCACACGAATCAGTTCATGGTGCTTTAATAAGTCTCTGGCCTCTTCCGGTCCGCAGATACACATACGGCATTTTCCAAAGCCTAAGTCTAATACTTCATAAATATTGCGTCCTTCTTCTAAAATCGTATCTTTGCCTACAATACCAATATCAGCAGCACCATATTCCACATATGTTGGAACATCCGGTCCTTTTGATAAAAAGAATTTCAGTTTTAATTCTTCATTTACAAAAATCAGCTTTCTCGTATTCTTATCATAGATTTCTTCACAGGTAATACCGATTTTTTCAAATAATTCTAAGGTTTTATTTGCCAAACGTCCTTTACCAAGTGCAAAGGTTAAATATCTTTTCTCTTCCATTCTATCCTCATTCTGCCGCAAAACGGCAATTTCATAATCTTTAATCCTCCAAAAATGTCACATCCGTAATCCGGTTACGTTCTGCATAAGCATGATAATCTTCTTTTGTTTTGGAAGAATCCATAAGCAAAAGCTCAATTGGTGTTCCGGCATCTCTTAAGGCTTTTGCCATCTGAATCGCAGCTGTCTGATTCTTTAAATTGTAAACTACCAGCATTCCATTTTTACTTAATGGAATTTCAATCTTCTGTCTGGATAAAGCAGCCATTAACTGATCAATGACAATTGTAAAACCAATAGAAGCGGCATCCTTTCCAAAATAGTTCAAAAGCTTATCATAACGTCCGCCTTTAACAATGGCTTCTCCGCTTCCGAATGTATATCCCGAGAAAATAATTCCGGTATAATACTGATAAGTACTGATGATTCCAAGCTCCATTGACACATAACGTGTAATGCCGTAAAGTTCTAAAAGACCTGACAATGCAATTAAATTATCCAAAGCACTGCAAATCAGCGGATATCCTAAAGCAAGTTCTTTTGCGTTCTTTAATTCTTCCAGTGATATATCTAAATTTCCTAATAAAGAAAACAGTTTTTTCAAATCCTCAGAAAGCTCCAAATTATCTACAAATTCTTCTACACCGAAAAAATTCTTATTTAAAATTAAATTCTTCAAAACTTCAGCATCCTCTTCATTGATGCCGGCAGCCTCTAATAAGCCTTGGAAATAATAAGCATGCCCTACTCCGATCTGAAAATCTCTTAATCCGGCTGTTGTTAGGCTCTCTACTACCATGGCAAGAATTTCTGCATCTGCCTGTACGGTTCCATCTCCGATTAATTCCGCACCTAACTGGGTACTTTCCTTTAAACGACCCTGATAGCTGCTGTTATTAATAAAAGTATTGCCTATGTACGAAAGGCGGATTGGCATATCTTCATCCATAAAATACTTTGCTGCCGCCCTTGCAATCGAAGGCGTCATATCCGGACGTAAAACCAGTGTATTTCCTTCCCTGTCAAAAAATTTGTAAAGCTCATTAGATGGTGTGGTACCAATTTCTTTACTGAATATATCAAAAAATTCAAATGTTGGTGTCTGAATCGCATGATAACCGTAATTCTTTAAAATCTGACACAGCTTGTTTTCTAAAATTACTTTCTTTTCATATTCTGCGTTATAAATATCCCGCACACCTTCCGGTGTATGTAAATTTTTCTTCATCCTATAAATCCTCTCGGTTCATCGGAGCACTTTAGCGTGCTACCATGCTACTAAATTAAAATCTTGTTTATTATAAGCATATTGTTACGTATTTGTCAATCCCTTATAGATAAATCTTTCTGAAGACACTCTAAATAAGGTACAAATACGCCTTTCCCCTGCTTAAAAAAGAACTCGCTCTCTAATTCCTCATAACGAAAACTTTTCCTGCCTCCCCCTTTGGCCCGATTCCAGAATTCTAATAATTTTTCAAACCGTAAATAATAAAACTCGTCCCGATGTGAAAATCCAATTAAGAAAAAGGCTATTCCGCCTTGTTTTTCATAATTTTGCATAAATTTCACCTGATGCTCATGGATATTTTGTAATGGAAACGTATCTGTATTACACTCCTTTGCATCAAAGCAGATCGGTATTCCCTGCACTACTCCTATGTAGTCTACTGTGCTCTTTTGTTCAAAATAAGCCAATGTAATGTGGCGGGTTTCTTTATCGATTTTAATCGGGGTAATCGGTGTGGGCACCTTTTGAATCAGTGCCAGTCCATGTTCTAAATATTTTTCATTTGTCCGGTTTACAAATTCTTCTAAGGTAGACCCCCTTAGACCTCTTGAATTCCATGTCGGCATATGTAACTGCGCCTTACGGCGCCCCTTTCTTTATATTGACGCTGCCAGCTTTAAATTATTTCAATTGTTCGATATATTCCCACACTTTGTCATACTGCTTCGGCGTGGGAGCAATCACTTCTCTTCCATCAGCAAACCGAATCCGGTACGCGTGAAGTAACTGCGATTTCAATCTGCACTCCTTCTGAAATGCCTCATTTACTTTTGCTGAACCATATTTTGTATCACCGATAATCGAATGACCAATAGAAGACAAATGTGCTCGGATTTGGTGGGAACGACCAGTGATTAAGTGTACTTCTAATTCTGTAAAGCCATTTGCTGCCGCAATCGGGCGGTATTCTGTCTCAATCGGCAGGCACTCAATGCTCTTATCTGCCGGTTTGGTTTTATAAATCGTCACCTTATTGGTACGCTCATCCTTGGATAAGTAACCTTTCAGATACGTTTTCTCTTTTAAAACACCGGATACGATACAGCGGTAATACTTTTGAACGCCGCGTTCTGCACTGCGTTCTTTTAAAGCTTCGGACATTTCCTGTAATCCTTTTAATGTCTTTCCGGCAATCAGAAGTCCTGAAGTATTGCGGTCCAGGCGATTACAAACAGAAGGTTTAAACGTATTTAAAGCATCCTGTGTCAATGCCCCGCTTTGCAGCAGGTAGGCGATAATATACTCATTTGCTGAAATATCTTCCGGCTTTGCTTTCTGGGAAAGCATTCCGACAGGCTTATTGATAATCAAAACATCTTCATCCTCATAAACCACATCCAGTTTTTTCGCTGGAATCGAGACATAGGCTTCAAACTGCTTTGTACTCTGTGCCGCACCATGAAACTTATCAAAAGTCTCATCTGACAAAAACAATTTTATTTCATCCCCCACATTGAGTTTTTCAGTTCCGTCAGCTTTCTTTCCATTTAAAACAATATTCTTTTTTCGAAGCATTTTATAAATAAAGCTGGTGTTGGCTTCTTTTAATAATTTCTTTAAATATTTATCAAAACGCTGCCCTGCTTCATTTGTTTGAATGTGAAATTCTTTCATCGTTTCACGTATCACTTTCTTAATTTTATTTATCGTACAATTTCCTTCATTGTTGTTTTATCCATAGTGTTCTTTCTATAAATTCCATTTTTACCGTTTTTTCTTATGCACATTTCGAATGGTCTTTTTCTTCACAGGTTTGCCATTTTCCATGCCGCCATTGCTCCGCTTACCGCCATTTCCGTTATCACGAGCCACACCCTGCACACGATTATCTCCCTTTCGCGGACGAATCAGGCACTTCTTATCATAGCCGATTAAATCCGTTCTGCCAGCTTTTGTCAATGCCTCTACTACCAAATCATAGTTCTTCGGATTGCGATACTGAATCAGGGCACGCTGCATTGCTTTCTCATGTGGATTCGTTGCTACGTAAACCGGCTGCATATTGCGCGGATCGACTCCAGTGTAATACATGCAGGTGGAAATAGTAGATGGTGTCGGATAGAAATCCTGCACCTGTTCCGGCATATAGCCTAAATCACGCAGATATTCCGACAGTTCTACTGCTTCTTTTAAAGTAGAACCCGGATGCGAAGACATTAAATAAGGTACTAAAAACTGCTTTTTGCCCAGTTTTTCATTCATTGCCTTATATGCCTTTACAAAACGGTTATAAACTGCTACTTCCGGTTTACCAAGCTTCTGTAAAACAGCATCCGAAATATGCTCTGGCGCAACCTTTAGCTGGCCGCTGACATGATGCTCACAAAGCTCACGCAAGAAGGTGTGATCGTCATCATACATCAAATAATCAAAGCGGATACCGGAACGGATAAATACTTTTTTCACATTTGGTAATTCTCTGAGTTTTCGAAGCAAGCTCAAATAGTCGGTATGATCAACCTTTAAGTTTTTACAAGGCTTTGGAAACAGACACTGTTTATTCGGACACGCACCCTTTGTTAATTGTTTGTCACAAGCTGGTGCTCTGAAATTCGCTGTCGGGCCTCCGACATCGTGAATATAGCCCTTAAAATCAGGATCCCAGACCATTTTATTTGCTTCCGCTAAAATTGATTCGTGACTTCTGGTCTGAATGATTCTGCCCTGATGGAAGGTCAACGCACAAAAACTGCAGCCCCCAAAACAGCCACGATTGCTGATGATTGAAAACTTCACCTCTGCAATTGCCGGAACGCCGCCTGCTTCCTCATAAGATGGGTGATAGGTTCCAACATACGGCAATGCATAAACCGCATCCATTTCTTTTTGAGACAATGGCTTTGACGGCGGATTCTGTACGACAAACAGTTTGCCATCGTAAGTTTCGAAGAGCCGTTTTCCGGAAAATGGATCGGTATTACAGTACTGCGTATAAAAACTTCTCGCATAATTTAATTTATCTTTTTTCATCTCCTCAAAATGAGGAAGTTCAATTGCATCATAAATAATATCACGATTTCTGGTCTTATAAACTGTACCATCAATAAACGTAATATCCTTTACCTCAAGACCACTGTCTAACGCATCCGCGATTTCAACAATGCTGCGTTCTCCCATTCCATAGGAAATAATGTCCGCACCGGAATCTAAAAGAATCGAACGTTTCAGTTTATCTGACCAGTAATCATAATGAGCAAGACGCCGCAGACTTGCTTCGATTCCACCAATAATAATTGGCTTTTGCTTATAAGTCTGGCGAATCAGATTACAATAGACTATGGTAGCATAATCCGGCCGCTTTCCCATCACACCGCCCGGCGTATAAGCATCTGTTGTGCGGCGTTTTTTCGATACCGAATAATGGTTCACCATGGAATCCATATTTCCTGCTGAAACCAGAAATCCAAGACGCGGCTCGCCTAAAATATCAATCGATTCCTGCTTTGTCCAATCCGGCTGTGCAATGATTCCCACAGAGTATCCATGAGACTGCAAAACCCTTGCAATAATAGCATGGCCAAAAGAAGGATGATCTACATAGGCATCCCCGCTGATATAGACAAAGTCCAACTGGTCAATACCCTGTTCTTTCATATCTTGTTTACTAATTGGTAAAAATTTGTTACTCATAAATCCTCTCGTTCTGTCACTGCCGTGACCTAATGGTACTTCTTAAAATTATTGACCTGTCCTCAGCTGAGTGATTTCTTCATCCGTCAGCAAACGGTACAATCCAGGTTCTAAATTTTCATCTAAAACTAAACTTCCCATAGAAATCCGCTTTAAATAAACTACTTTTTTATCAACAGCTTCAAACATACGTTTTACCTGATGAAATTTTCCTTCTGAAATGGTTAATTCAATTTCTGAAACTGTATCACTGACTAAAATCCGTAAATCTGTCGACTTTGTTAACTTTTTCTCTCCTATGTCAACTCCGGCTGCAAAAAGGCTGACATCCTCTTCTGTCACTTTTCCTTCCACTTTAGCATAATAGGTTTTCGGTACATGTTTAGCCGGACTTAATAACTCGTGAGATAACATTCCGTCATTTGTAATAAGCAGCAGCCCTTCTGTATCGATATCTAAACGCCCTACCGGATTTAAATCTTTTCTCGTCAAATCTTTCATATAATCCATGACTGTCTTATGTCTGGCATCTGATACTGCTGTTACACAGCCTGCCGGTTTATGGAACATATAATATTCGAATTGCTGATAAGCCAAAACCTTTCCCTGATAAGTTACGGTATCTTCTGTTTCATTTATCTTTTCTTCCGGCTTTTTGACAGGTATACCATTCACAGCTACCTGACCAGTCTTCAATATTTTCTTCACTTCACTTCTGGTTCCCAGACCAAGTTCTGTTAAAAACTTATCAATCCGCATTTAAATTACCTTTCTGCCTTTGTTCACAAAAATAGAGAACCGGATAAGGATTAATTGCATATTCATTTCCAAATTCATCATTAAAATAAATCCCAAAATGCAGATGCACATCAAACATTCCGACCGTTCCCTCTTCTTCACTATAACCGGAATCTCCCATAAATCCTAAGAGCGTTCCGGATTCTATTTTTTCACCAACGGTAAATTCTTTTGCATATTCAGACAGATGCGCATAATAATAGTAAGCACCTGAACTGCTTCGAATACCGATACGCCAGCCGCCAAGCCTTAACCACCCTATATTTTCCACAACTCCATCTGTAGCACTGTAAATCGGATAAATGCCTCGCTTGTTTAAGCTTGCCATAATATCGCAGCCTTCGTGCACCCGCTCTCCGCCATAAGTCCGCTCAAACTGCCAGCTGTCTATATATGAATAGACAGCTGAAGGCAGATTCGAAACCGTTCCGACAGGAAAACAGGTCATGTCATAAAAAATCGCAGACAAATACTGATATAAGGATTCAAATTCTGCGGCATCATTTACATAGATTTTTTCAGCCTTTGCCAAAAGCTCTGTGATATCTGCCGTTTCACAGCCTGTACCGAAATATACCGCCAGCAATGACAAAAATTCCGGCATTTCTCCATTTGCAGCCTGATAAAACGTTTCTATCTGCTCTGATGACACATTAAAGTCCACAAAATGCTTCATCCCTGTTTCAAAAGAAAATTCGTTTCGCTTTTGTACCTCACTCTCTATATACCGAAACAATACTATGTTAAAGCATAAAAGAGAAAACAATAGTAAGCCTCTTTGAAACCGTCTGATATGCATGTATTACCTATTTTTCGATTTTTTTTAATTATTTACAACGTTTTAAAAATTCAACTAAAAGCTTCCATACCTTTTCAGTAGAAGAAATGCTTAGGCGTTCCTTTGGTGTATGAATGTCATAATTATTTGGACCAAAAGATACACAGTCTAGATTTTCAATCTTTCCGGAAAGAATGCCACATTCCAATCCGGCATGAATTGCTTCAAATACCGGTTCTTCATCAAATAATTCTTTATATACAGAGCTGATTGTCTCACGAATATCCGAATCTGCTTTGTATTCCCATGCCGGATAATCTCCGCCAACTGTTATTTCTCCGCCTAAAAACTCTGTTAAAAGCTCTAATTTATCTGCCAAATCTGTCTTTCTGGTAGAGACACTGCTTCGTACCGAAGTAACCATATATAAACAGTCCTCTTTTAACTCCATAATACCCAAATTTAAAGATGTTTCTACCAATCCCGGCATAATACGGCTCATATTCTGCACTCCGTTTGGCACAGTTCTAAGATAAAAAATCACCTTTGTCTGAGCCGGAACAGATAAAACAGATGTGGTCTGCTCTCCCTTTGCTTCATATACAATCGTTACATCCTTATCGGAAGCCATATATTCATTTGCCAAAACAGGCTTAAACTGCTCTAAAATTGCTTCAAAACTTTCTGTATCTTCTTTATTTACTAAAAGCTCTGCGCTGCATTCTCTTGGAATTGCATTGTCTTTCAAACCGCCAGCTAAGGATACGATGCCATATTCCGTCTGATCGCCTAGTGCCTTTAACACTCTTCCCATGATCATATTGGCATTTCCATGTTCTTTATCAATTTCCGCACCGGAGTGACCACCTTCTAATCCAGTTACACAAACACTGTAAAGCACACCTTCTGCCTCTTCAAAATTTACCGGTATTCTGGTTTCAATATGCATACCGCCAGCACAGCTGGTAAGAAAATGTCCTTCTACATCGGAATCAATATTTAACATCTTATGTCCTTTTAACACAGACAGATCAATGCCCTCTGCTCCGAGCATACCGATTTCTTCATCTACTGTAATTACTACTTCCAAACGTGGATGAGATAGTTCATTCGAATCAAGAATTGCCAATGCATAAGCCACTGCAATTCCGTCATCGCCGCCCAAAGTAGTACCTCTTGCTTTCAGGAAATCCCCATCTACATATAAATCCAAACCATCTTTCTCAAAATCAATTTCACAGTCCTTTTCCTTTTCACAGACCATGTCCATATGTCCCTGAATGATAATCGGATCGGCTCCCTCGTAGCCTTCTGTTGCTTCTTTGATGATCACAACATTGTTTAACTCATCCTGATAATATTCTAAATCATGCGATTTTGCAAATGCCACTAAATAGTCACTAATTGCCTTTGTATTTCTGGAGCCATGTGGAATTGCTGCCATTTCTTCAAAATAACGAAAAACTTTTGCTGGTTTTAAATCATGTTGTTCTAAAAGACTCATAGAAACCTCCTAAAATTAATATATTATATTATGAAAAAGAAAATGTTTATTATCATTATCCTTTTATGTCTCTTTTACATACTGCGCTTTCCCGAAGTTACGGTAAATGCTGCCGCAAAAGGGCTTGTACTATGGTTTGAGCAGGTTCTGCCCTCTCTTCTGCCCTTTGCCATTCTATCAAATATTATGATTGCGTCGGATATTCTGCCTTCTATTACGGGAAGATTTTTACCTTTTATCCAAAAAATTATACCTGTCAGTGATTCCGGTGCTTTTGTTTTATTATCCGGTTTCCTGTTTGGTTTTCCAATGGGCAGCAAAAACTGCGCCGGACTGCTTCTGGAAGAAAAAATCGAAAAAGAAGAAGCCGAGATATTGTTTATTATAACCAATAATATCAGTCCAGTATTTATCCAAAATTATATTTTAGGGCAGCAGCTTAGATTACCGGAATATTTCGGCTGGTCCATACTTATTTTATATCTGCCGCCGCTTTTATTGGGCACTTATTTATTGCATAAGAAAACGCTTTCTGGAAATTCACATAAAAAAACGGCATCAAGATCTAAAATAAACTTTCAAATCGTCGATGCCGGTATTATGAACGGGTTCGAAACATTAACCAAAATAGGCGGATATATCATGCTATTCTCTATTCTGGCATCCTGTTTTTTACAGCTTCCTATTTCCTGTAATTTAAAAATCGGCTGTATTGGCTTCATAGAACTGACAAATGGAATCCATTTTCTGAAATCTACTGACCTCACACTTGAAAGCCAATATGTACTTTCTATGATTTTTACAGCTTTTGGCGGACTTAGCGGCGTTGCCCAAACAAGTGCTATGATAAAAGGTACCGGCCTGTCCATGAAAAAATATGTCTATTGGAAACTGGTCTTATGTATCATAACAGGAATTCTTGCGTTTATCGTAATACAATATGTTTAATTCCTTACTATTATAAATCACCGAAAATTAATTCAGTATATCAGCTGAAACCTGAACAGGCGGAACTCCTTCGTCTGCAGAAACAGGAATTTCTTCATCTACTATCGGATTTAACTCAGCACGGTTTGTAGAAACAATATCATAAAATTCCTGAAGAGAACCAATATAGCTGTCATGATGTACTCTTGCAGCCTCCATTGAGCGGGCAATGGCATTTTCTAAATTCTTTAAAATATCATCAGTATACTGCATAGCTCCCATACGAATATTATTCGCATCATTTGTCGCTGTATCTAATATGTCCTGCGCCTGCTTTGTTGCCAACATTACTACTTCATTTGCCTGTGCATAAGCACGCTGCATAATCTGATGCTCATTTGTCAATTCATCTGTTCGAACCTGCGCCTGAGCAAGAATTGCCTCTGCTTTTGCCTGTGCATCTGCCAAAATTGCCTCTTTATTGCTGATAATTTTCTGATAACGTTTGATTTCCTCCGGTGTCTTCGTACGAAGCTCGCCTAATAACTCCTGGATTTCATCTTTATTTACAATAATTTTAGCAGAAGACAATGGATATGCCTTGCAATTATCAATGTATTCTTCAATTTCGTCGATAATCTGCTCCATTTTACTTGCCATATTTTATAAACCCTTCCTTTCAATTTGTAAATCACTTATAATTATTCAAAGCCAAGCTCGAAAACACCGCGTGTTTCCTCGCTGCGGCTTCTCATCAAAGAAATTTTCAAAAAAGCATTCGTTTCAGCAAGCTGAATGTCTGCTATGAAAATTACCCTGGCTCTGAACAATTACCATATTTTTCATATATACGTTCTATAAATTCAGGCGGAACAAATCGTGAAATATCTCCGCCATAAGATGCTATTTCCTTAACAATTGTAGAACTAAGATACGAATATTGCAGATTCGTTGTCAAAAATATCGTTTCCACCTCTGGATTTAAGATATGGTTGGTCTGTGTAATCTGCAGTTCATATTCAAAATCAGTAACTGCACGCAATCCACGTACAATAAGAGATGCATCTATTTCCTTAACATAATCCACCAGCAGCCCATTAAATGTTGTTATTTTTACATTCGGAAGCTGCGACGTGACTTCCTTTAACATACTAACACGTTCATCAATAGAAAACAATGAGTTTTTTGCGCTATTATG
>CAYYZV010000057.1:0-11988 GCA_964476275.1 uncultured Roseburia sp. | reverse complement strand
CCCTTACGGAAACCAGGAACACTGATTTTATTTCTCTCTTTCAGGTATGCTGCATTTAATGCTTTGTCTGCTTCTTCTGCCGGCACTTCAATAGTAAGCTTTGCCATATTTTTTTCTAAATTTTCTACCTGTACTTTCATTTAACAATCTTCCTCCTTCAATATATAGAAAAGGTAGCCGTATGCCGCAATGCCTTCCAACACTAGTGCTACGCTGATTTCATCGCATAACAAATGGGCATACTGCGACCATTACAGTCATTTATTGATTATATCATATGACTTTTCAAAATACTAGATATTTTTTGTGATTTATTTGGATTTTTCTACGATATTTTCTGTTGTCTGTACTTTTTTTAACGCCAAATCTTAATTATTTGGATTTCCATATGCCCAAACCCGCTTCAGCTGCTTTCCAAACTCTGCAAATGTCCATGTTTGGTTGCTTCTTGCTACGCACATTGGGTCATTCACTTTAAATCCTGTTTCATCATAACCATAAATCATGATAAAATGTCCGTTTGCAGTAAATACACCTTTTTTTACAGAACAGATTAAAACTTTCCCTTCATCTAAGGCAGCTTTTATGCTTTCCTCCTTCAGTGTAGGATGCTCTACGGTCAAACCATAAAGCACTGGAAATTCATCTAATAATTTCCACGCTGTGCCAACACCTTCCACATAATGTCCATTTTCCAGACTATAGGTAACAATTTTATCCGGTGTCACTGTCTTAACATCTGTCAATGCCAAAAGCATCATAGAAAGACAGGTTGGTCCGCAGCCTGAAATTCCCATTTCTTTTCCGCCGTATTCAAAATAACCCCATCTTGGATCAAATTGCAGTAAAAGTGGATATTCCGCTTCTAATTCTGCTTCTGTAAATCCACCTGTTACACTGCCGTCTGACTCTAAAGAGCCTAACACATAAGCCGCCATTTCCGGATTATTTGCAAGATGTTCCAGCATATCATCCGAATATAATTCCACCTGCTCATACACTTCACCAATCAAATCATACTCTTTTGAAAGCTCTTTCAGTCTTTGGCGTACCTGTTCCTTATTTCTGCGTTCCGGCTTATCTACTTCTTCTAAACCATATAATTCAATATAAGTCGGTTCCGGTTCTTCTTCTGTTTCTTCCTCTGTCTCCGTTTCTGCAACAATCACTTCTGTATCAGGTACATTTAAACCGGTATCATCCGCAGATGTCATTTCGCCTTCAAAAAACATCCCTAAAACCAGTGCAAGTACCACAATTGTCACAGAAAGTAAAACCAATATTCCTTTTTTCTTCTTCATATGTCCTCTCTAAAAACCAAGCTCCTCACCTACAAGAATCACCTTTATTCTATTTGGAATACGGGATGCTCTTGTTACTACTGTAGTACAGCAAATAGTATTTTGCAGACAATTTCCGCATTTTCCTGTTTTAGAACACGGAGTATCGCAATTTAATCTTACTGTATTTGGCGGTGCTGCAAAATTATGAATCCGCTCAATTCCTGTATCTACATCTGTCACCACTTTATTCATGCCTGCAACCACGATTACATCTGTCGGACCATAAATTAACATCCATACACGGCTTCCGGCACCATCTATATTTACCAGTTCTCCATCCAATGTAATTGCATTTGTACTGGTCATAAAGACATCTGCTGTCGCCTGCTTTATAATACATTCTTTCTTTTCTGCTTCTGTTTTATAGTCCTCTCTGCGGATCAAATCATGTCCTGCTGCTTCTACAGCTTCCTTTGCACCAATTTGATCTAATGTAACAGAACCGCCGTAAGCAATGCTCTTTTTACCTTCACCAATCAGCTCTAAAAGCTTTGCAGCTGCTTCTTCTTTATTTTCGCAATAGTAACCTTCCATTTTTCGAGACTGTAATTTTTTGATAATTGTCTCTGCCTGATTTCTATAAAATTGTTTCTTTGGCATAATTCTCCTCATTCCGCCGCTTTAACGACAATCACATTTTTCTTTTGTCAAATAAACCAGTTTTAGATTATAATACGAATTCTTCTTCTTTGCAATCCATTAATTACAAATATCCTGTAACTGAAAAGAAATCACTTTTGCCAGGTCCTCTAATGTCACTTCTACCTGATATCCAATTTTACCGCCACTGAAAATGATGGTATCACATTCCTTTGCCGACTGGTGAATGGTCGTTGTAAAAAACTTTTTCATGCCAATCGGGGAACACCCGCCATGAATATACCCCGTCAAAGGCAGCAATTCTTTTGACTTTATCATTTCGATATTTTTCTCACCAACTGCTTTGGCTGCCTTCTTTAAATTCAATTCACCTTCAACAGGGACTACAAATACATAATTGCGTTTTGATGCGCCGACTGTCACCAGTGTTTTAAATACCTGCTTTGGATTCTGTCCAAGCACTGTGGCTACCTCCATACCACTGATTGCCTCTGTGGAATCATAGGTATGGGCCTCATATTTTATCTTCTTTTGGTCTAAAATTCTCATTACATTCGTTTTTTCCTGTTTTTTCATAACTTATTTTTCCTTTTACTTAATATATCCTAATTCCTCAAAATATTCCTGATGTCTCTCATACTGCGGCGGAATCATATTTCCCGAATTTACAAACTGTATAAACTCTTCCTCGCTCATCCAGACATATCCTTCTGTCTCACCCTCCTGCAGCTTTACACTGTTCTTTTCACAATCTACGATACAGATAAAAGAATAAAAAATACTATGGCTTTCATCGTTTACAAAACTGCCAATTTCTTCAAACACCTCACAGTACAAACCTGTTTCTTCCAATAGTTCGCGCTTTACACACTGATATTTATCTTCACCAAGTACTGCCGCACCTCCGGCTGTTGCCTCTAAATATCCGCCAAAATTCGCCTTCTTCTTAGAGCGTTTCATACATAAATAACTGCCGTCCACATGCCGCACCATTGCCTCACATGCCATGAAATAAAGTCCTTCCGGCATTTCTCCGCCTCGGACTAAAATCGTATCTGTAAGCTTCCCATCTCTTGTATATGCATTCCATTTTTCCATAATGTAATTTTTCCCATCTATAAAACAACTATTTTCTAAAGCCAAAAAACAGGGAATTTTCTTCCCTGCTTTTTCCCTATTTTATCTATGCTTTTCAAAATATTTTTTCGTTTCCGAAGCTGCCACTCCGCTCAATGCTACAAGCGCTATTAAGTTCGGGAATGCCATCAATCCATTGAAAATATCAGCCAACGTCCATACCGCAGACACAGTCATATAAGGTCCAATGAAAACTGCAATAATATATAACCAACGGAAAGCCTTTAATGTCTTTGTGTCATCTCCCACAAGATACTCTAAACATTTTTCACTATAATAATTCCATCCTAAAATGGTTGTAAAGGCAAAAAACACCAGACAAACCATTAATAAAAATGATGAAACTATTTCTGGGAATGGAAGTCCCAGCTGGAAAGCTCTGGTAGTTACATCTACACCTTCCAAACCAATATTCCATGTACCAGTGATAACAATGCTAAGTCCTGTCAAAGTACAAATTACTAAAGTATCAATAACCGTTCCTGTCATAGAAACCAAGCCCTGTGCTACCGGTTCATTTGTTTTAACCGAAGCTGCTGCAATCGGTGCACTTCCAAGTCCTGCCTCGTTTGAGAAGATACCGCGGGCAATTCCCTTTTGCATTGCAACCATAACTGCACCCAAAGCACCGCCGGCTGCTGCACGAAGTCCAAAAGCACTCTCAACGATTTCTACAAATGCTGCCGGAACCTCAGATAAATGTGTAAACAAAATAATAAATACAATTGCAATATAAAGCAATGCCATAAATGGAACAATTACTTCTGCAACAGAAGAAATACGCTTTACTCCACCAATAACAACCAAAGCAACACAGACTGTTAAAATCAAACCTGAAATTACAACAGACCATGAATACTCTGTTCCAAATAACATAACCGTATTTGCATTCGCCGGGTCAAAGAAATTATTTACCGCACTGGTAATTCCGTTTATCTGTGTAAATGTTCCGATACCTAAAAGCCCCGCACTTACTCCGAAAAATGCAAATAATTTTCCAAGCCACTTCCAGCTTTTTCCCATACCTTTTTCTATGTAATAAAACGGTCCTCCTACTATATGACCGTCCGCAGCAACCTCACGATATTTAATTGCTAAAAGACATTCCGTATATTTTGTAGCAGTGCCCAAAAGTGCAGCAACCCACATCCAAAACAACGCACCCGGTCCTCCTGCTACAATCGCAGTCGCTACACCTACAATATTACCTGTACCAATGGTTGCCGAAAGTGCCATACAAAGTGCTCCAAAACTGGATACTTCACCCTCATCTCCATCCTTCTCATTTGCAAGAATATGCTTGATCGCCAGTGGAAGCTTTGTAATCTGAAGTCCTTTTAAGCGTATAGTCAAAAGAACTCCTACCGCCAAAATCAGTACAATCATCGGTATTCCCCATACCAAATCATCAATCTTTGTTAACATATTAACACATCCTCTCTGTAAACTATTGTTTAGCTTAACACAAAGCATTGTCCGTTGCAAGTGTACATATGTCCTTGTGACTTTTACATTTTCTACTAAGATTTATAAGTATTTCTTACCAATCTTTTTATTTTATTAGTTTATACAAAAAATATTCTCCAAAATCTGTTTCAATTCTTCCAAAGAGCGTCTGGCATTATAAATTTCAAATATTTTCCAATCATATTCTGAAATCTTCTGTCAATAATAGAATTAGGACATACGGAAACACACTTCTGTATGTCTAAAATACAAAACATTGGAAAAAGCGGAGGTGAAACCATGAGCGGAACAAATAATTCAGGTTCAAACACCAATAGGATGGCAGTACCACAGGCGAAAGAAGCCATGAATCGTTTCAAACACGAAGTTGCAAGTGAAATCGGTGTACCTTTAAAAGAAGGCTACAACGGAGACCTTACATCTGCACAGGCTGGAAGCATTGGTGGTGAAATGGTCAAAAAAATGATCATGCGACAGGAAGAACAGATGAAAGGCGGCAACTAATCGCTATGCCTTAATAAAAAATATCCCCTATCCTATTCACAGGATAAGGGATATTTTTTTAAATTCTAATCTTCTGCTTCTACAACTTCCCAGTCAAGATTATATACAATTCCTTTTTTCACCTTTTCTACTGCTTCATCATCTAAAAGATGCCAAATAATTGCAAGACCAAAGTCAACCGCTGTTCCCATGCCCCGGCTGGTAATAATATGACCATCAATTACAACTGCATCCTCTAAACATTCCGCACCAATTAACTTCTCTTCAAAACCCGGATGACAGGTTGCATGTCTGCCTTCTAAAATGCCTGTTGCACCTAAAACACTTGGAGCTGCACAAATGGCTGCTACTAATTTTCCCTCTTCTGCAAATTTCTTAATTACTGTGTTAACAGTCTCATCTGCACCAAGATTTAAGGTTCCCGGCATACCGCCCGGAAGGATAATGCCATCTAATTCATCAAAATTGACCTCTGACGCAAGTACATCTGTTAAAAAAGTCACATTGTGAGAACTTGTCACCTGCTTGCTGTCAGTAATCGAAATCGTAATAATTTCCATTTCTCCTGTTCTTCTTACTATGTCTACAACAGCCAGTCCTTCAATCA
This sequence comes from uncultured Roseburia sp., assembly GCA_964476275.1. Taxonomy (GTDB): domain Bacteria; phylum Bacillota; class Clostridia; order Lachnospirales; family Lachnospiraceae; genus Roseburia. The sequence continues at coordinate 6,330 of CAYYZV010000057.1, read as the reverse complement.
TTTCACAGCCTTCTGCCATAAAAATTCCTAATTTTTTCATTTTATAACCATACCTTTCCGTCACCCGAATCACATTTTTTATTAAATTCAGTATACTTCATTGAAATTTTTCCGTCAATCCTTCATACTAAAATTGATGATATGTAACTATTCAAAACAGGTCAAAACACTTGCTGTTTTGACCATAAGAGGAGGTCTCTATGGAAATCGAACGTAAATTTTTAATTCACACTCTACCGGAAAATTTAGAAACTTATCCACATAAAGAAATTGCACAAGGCTATATTTGCACAGACCCTGTTGTACGCATCCGCCGTTCCAATGACAGTTACATCCTCACCTGTAAAAGCAAAGGACTCATGGCTCGGGAAGAATTTGAACTGCCATTAAGCAAAGAAGCTTTTGAACACCTAAAGCCAAAAACAGACGGCATTTTTATCGAAAAAACCCGATATTTGATTCCTTTTGATAAAGAATTAACCATCGAATTAGACGTGTTCCATGGAGTTCATGCTCCTTTGGTATTAGCCGAAGTAGAATTTCCAAGTATCGAAGAGGCCAATGCCTTCGTGCCTCCATCATGGTTCGGTGAAGATGTCACTCACTCCTCTAAGTACCACAACAGCACCTTAAGCCAGCTTTCAAACTAAGAAAAACCGGAGTACTGCAGACTGCTTTATGCTATTCTGCAATACTCCGGCATTATTTTATCTTAAATGCTGGCTCTCATATTTCTGTCTGGTTCTAAGACAGATTTTCAGCTGCTCATAACGTTTATCCAGCGGTCCCTCCGGTATCACAACATCCATTGCCACTGCCAGATTATCTACTAAGCTATCTGTCATTTTATCTCTCAAAGATACAAGAATATTATATTTCTGATCCCAGCTTTCTTCATCTAAAAATTCAAGGAAACCTGGTTCCACAAAACCTTCCTCCGGTTCACTATCTCCCATTTCAGTAACTTCATTCATGGCATCCTTTGCCTCGGTATTTTGCGGCAGAACCTCTTCTGCCATAACTCTTTCTGTCATTTTACACTCTGACAGTGCAACTGTTTCCGTTTTCTTAACAAGGCTTTCTTCCTCAATACTTCCCAAATCCACTCTCATAAAGCGATATTTCTGCTTTACTTCCGGATATTTCTCATGGTCTACCTCACTTATAAACATCTCAAGCGGTCTGGCATAAATTTTAAAATCACCATATAAAGCCTGATAAATCACCAGTTTTTCTCCATTTTCCGAATGCTCTGCAACCGCCACAATCTGATATAATTTATTCTTAAAATGTCTGTAAAACTCTCCGCTTTTTGGTATACGCATCCTGCTAGCCTCCTCTTTCTTACTACATACTAAAACGCTTTAACATGTGTTTCTACTATTCAAACATTTCCTTCACATCTTTTAATAACTGACGAATTTCTAAATGCTGCGGACACTGTTCCTCACACATACCGCATTCTACGCAGGAACCTGCTAACCCTTTGTCCTTTACTGCATTCTCATAGCTTCGTCTGCTGACTGCATTATCTCCAAACTGTATCACATTATTATATGCCTGAAATAATCCCGGAATGTTAATCTTCTGCGGACAGCCATCTACACAATAACGACATTTTGTACAAGAAATGGTTGGCAGCTTTGCAAGTTCTTCTACTACCTTTGCAATTGCCTCCTGTTCCTTATCTGTCAATGGCTCAAATTCTTTCATAAAAGACATATTATCTTTAAGCTGTGCATCATCTGACATACCGCTTAACACCATAAATACACTGTCCAAAGAAGCCGCATAGCGTAATGCATAAGAAGCATAAGATGCTTTTGATTTTCCTGTTTCATCCAGCTCTAATGCATCTAAAGCAGCTGCTGCCTCAGGCACTAAATTCGCTAAGGTTCCGCCCTTTACCGGTTCCATAACAATTACCGGCACACCATGCTTTACTGCTGTTTCATAGCATTTTTGGGACTGCACATTTTCAGATTCCCAATCATAATAATTAATCTGTAACTGTACAAATTCCATTTCCGGATGCTTTGTTAAAATTTCATCCAAAACCTCTGCTGTATCATGAAAAGAAAAACCGATATGCTTGATTTTTCCTTCTGCTTTCTTTTCCTGTACAAATACAAAACCGCCTAATTCATCTGTTTTATCTGCGTCCTCTTTATCTAACGCATGCAGCAAATAAAAATCAAAATATTCTACACCACAGCGTTCTAACTGTTCGTCAAATAATCTGCCATAATCCGCATATTCTTTCACCAGCCATACCGGCATTTTATCTGCCAGATAAAATTTTTCCCTATCATAGCGTTCCACCAGACAGCGCTTTACAGCACCCTCTGACTTCTGATTATGATACGGATATGCTGTATCGAAATATGTAAAACCCTGTTCCATAAAGGAATCAATCATTCTACAAAAATATACCTCATCAATTTTTTCTATATCACCATCAAGAACTGGGAGACGCATGCATCCCAATCCTAATTTTTTTTCATTAAAATCTGCCAAATTTCTCATACAAATGTTTCCTTTCTTTTAAAACGCAGTTAATTGCTGAACCGGTTCACCTTTTCTTTTATCCATATTTCAACTGCTTTTTCCATACCAACTGCTGATAATTCCCGTTCAAAATCATCCCAATACTGCTCGCGGTAATAACGTATCACCATTTCATTTCTCAGGCAGTTTGCAAGTTCTCCCAATTCGCTTTTATTCCCATATTTTAAAAAGAATGTTAGTGCGCAAAAATCCGGTTCTTCCCATTCTTTGACTTCACCAAGCAAATGAAGCAAATTTTCCAACTCGCTTTGTACCATAAGACATTGCGAAGCATCATAAACAGCTGCCATACTCTTAATATACGTACAAGAAACTGCAAAATCCATATCATCCTCCCGAATCGTGCATTCGTGAAATACTCCCTCTAACACATTCGCCAGCTTTTTCAATCTTTCCTGTATGTTCTCTACCTCTTTTTTCTTCATTTCTTCCATTAATTTTTCTATTAACATCATAGCAAAAGCTATCTGCTCTTTTGATTTTGCATAAACCTTATTCTGATGGTATGCCTCTATTGCTAAAGATGAAAGCTCTTCCATACCATTCTTTGCAGTCTGCCGGTTCATTCCTGCTTCCACTAACTGCTTCATCCATTCCTTTGCTTCCTGTCGGATTACCCTCTCCCGCTTCTTCTCTGCACTTTGCTTAAATATCCACATCGTTTTCCCAGAAAATTCTCCTACTAAAATTTAAAATGATTATAACACGCATCCTTAAAAATGAAAATAAAAAGTAACAGCAAAAAAGAGAGCATGAATAAAAATTCATACTCCCTTTATCTCAACCACACTTAATCATATAAGTGGCAGCAAACCCTATGGCCATTACCCATATCCTTCGCTTCCGGTACTTTATTTTTACAAATTTCCATACATTTTGTGCATCTTGTGTGGAACTTACAGCCTGTCGGCGGATTCGATGGTGACGGAATATCTCCCTCTAAAAGAATTCGGTTCATCTTATAATCCGGATCTGCAACCGGAACGGCACTAAATAATGCCTGTGTATATGGATGTAATGGTTTTTCAAAGATATCATCTTTAGAACCAGTTTCAACCATTGTACCAAGATACATTACCCCAATTGTATCAGAAATATGCTCTACTACTGATAAATCATGTGAGATAAATAAGTAAGTAAGCTGTCTTTCTTTCTGTAAGTCTCTCATCAAGTTAATAATCTGTGCCTGAATCGATACGTCCAATGCGGATACCGGTTCATCACAAACGATAAAGGATGGATTTAATGCAAGCGCTCTTGCAATACAGATACGCTGTCTCTGTCCGCCGGAGAATTCGTGTGGATAACGGTCAATATAATATGGTCTTAATCCACAGTCTTCCATTACCTTCAAAATATAATCTCTGTACTGTTCCTTTGGAACAATATTATGCTCACGAACCGCTTCTCCAATAATTTCACCAACCGGCATACGTGGGTCTAATGAAGAAAATGGGTCCTGGAAAATCATCTGCATCGTAGGTCTAAGCGGACGAAGTTCTTTTCTGCTTAATGCACTCATATCTTTTCCATTGATTTTTACAATACCTTCTGTCGGCTCAATTAAACGAAGAAGCGTACGTCCTAATGTAGATTTACCACAGCCTGACTCACCTACCAAACCAAAAGTCCGGCCTTTTTTTATCTGAAAGCTTATGCCGTCAACCGCGCGTACATGTCCGACTGTTTTTTGCATGATACCTGACTTAATAGGGAAATACTTTTTCAAACCCTGTACGTCAACTACGATTTCGTTGTTGTTCTCCATGAATTAATTTCCCCCTTTCTGTGCATCTGCATGTAAATGACAGCTTACCTTATGTGTCTTGGATAAAGCTGTCAGCTTTGGATATGCACCCTCACATTTTGGGGTGCAGGATTCACAGCGGTTTTTAAAATAACAATGTGGCGGCATATTAATTGGGTTCGGTACGTTACCAGGAATGGAATATAAACGTTCTGCCTTTTCATGAATCATCGGTTTTGATTTCATAAGACCAATGGTATACGGATGCGCCGGATGATGAAAAATATCATCTGCCGTCCCCTGTTCTACTACTCGTCCGGCATACATAACGACTACATAATCTGCCATTTCAGCAACGACACCCAAGTCATGTGTAATCAGCATAATAGAAGCATTAATCTTATTCTTTAAGTCACGCATCAAATCAAGAATCTGTGCCTGAATCGTAACGTCAAGCGCAGTTGTTGGCTCGTCCGCAATAATCAGCTTTGGATTACATGCTAATGCCATAGCAATAACAACACGCTGTCTCATACCACCGGATAATTCGTGTGGATAATTGTCAAGAATGCCTTCACGCTTAATTCCTACTAATTCAAGAGTTTCAAGCGCTCTTGCTTCTACATCCTTTTTACTCATTCCCTTATTATGCAGACTGATACACTCACATAACTGGTTACCAATCGTAAATACCGGATTTAATGTCGTCATCGGCTCCTGGAAAATCATAGAAATTTCATTTCCGCGGATTTTTTCAAGCTCTCTCTTTGCAATCTTTGTCAAATCCACTGCACGGTGTCCCTGATTGTAGCGAATACTTCCACCTGCAATCTGACCAACCGGTCCTGCAAGAAGTCCCATAACAGAAAGACTTGTTACAGATTTACCACAGCCTGACTCACCTACAACACCGATTGTTTTACCTGCCGGAATCTCAAAAGAAACTCCGTCTACCGCTTTTACGGTACCGGCATCTGTATAAAAATGAGCTTTTAAGTTATCAAACTCTAAAATATTCTTTGAATCCTTCATTGTTGTGAGATACTCTGACTCTGGAATATTTTTTCTCTTAGCTTTCTTATTAAATTCCTTATATTTTACACTATTGAACTTTTTAATCTCTTTCAAACGTGCTCTTTGTTCTTTTTTATGCAGTACATTTTTATCTGCCAAAGCCCTCACCTACCTTTTCATTCTCGGGTCGAATGCATCACGCATACCATCACCGATGAAGTTAAATGCAAGTACTGTTAAAAGAATCAATAATCCTGGTGGAAGCCACATATTCGGATAGTTCTTCAAAATAACGGACTGTGTTACTACATTCGCCATGTTGCCCCATGAAGCATATGGCCATGCAATACCTACACCAAGGAAACTTAACACTGATTCTGTTAAAATAACACCACCAACGTCCATTGTTGCAATCAAAATGATAATTGGAACCGTATTTGGAACCAAATGTTTAAAAATCTTTCTCCATGTACGAATACCTGTTGCCTCTGCTGCCTGCATGTATTCCATCTCACGAAGATACAAAATCTGCGCACGCACGTTACGTGCAACACCTGCCCAATAAAGAACACCCATTACAATCATAATAAAATAAATCTTATATCTTGGTGAAATACCATATCCCAAGAACAGCGATGACAAAATCAGCATTAATGGTACGAATGGAAGACAGTAGAATACCTCTGCCAGTCGCATGATAATCATATCAACGACACCGCCATAATAACCCGCGATTCCACCAAGCAGAATACCAACCACCAGCTCAATGGCAACTACTACAAAACCTACGGTAAGAGAAATTCGACCGCCATACATCAAACGTGTAAGTATGTCTCGACCATCAGAGTCTGTTCCAAGCCAATGTGCTGCTGAAATCGGAGCTTTTACATTCACACCAACATTTGCTGCATCAAGACCGCCCTCTGTCATACGAATCTCTTCGCCCGTATCCATATTTATATAAAAGATTTCATACTCTCCGTATGGGCTGATAAACGGTC
>CAYYZV010000056.1:0-12119 GCA_964476275.1 uncultured Roseburia sp. | reverse complement strand
GTGGTTATATTGGTACACAGTACTGGAATCAGGGAAGAACACAGGAAATCAAAGAGAGAGTACTGCATTTGTAAAATACAGGAATAGAAAAAGAGGCTCGTAAGGGTCTCTTTTTTGTGTTAAAATACAATTATTATTTATATGGCAAGGACAGAAACAAATGATAGAGCATTTATTATTTCTTTTATTACTGGTAAACATAATATTACTGGGAATCGGTGTATATCGAAGTTTTTCTGATAAAAATAAAGAAGCTGCCAGAATTGGCACATTGTATCAGTCTATTCTGAATGAGACACAGACGGGTGTTATTGCACATGACATTAAGACAGGTGAAATATTATATATTAATCAGAAATTAAGAGATATTTACGGAGTGAGGGGCAGTATTAAAAGTTTAGGTGCAAAGTCTCTGTTAATAAGGGAAAGAGGAAGAAAGCATCAGGATTTAGATTATGAGGCACTTAAGAACGGAGCCAATAATGAGGCAATTGAGTATCATGATTCAGGCCGTATTTATCAGGTAAAAGGAAAAATTATCGACTGGAATGGAAAGGAAGCTTACGTAGAATATTTGTTTGATATAACTGATAGTAAGCGTTTTAATGAACAGCTCCAGTTAGAGAGAGCGGAGCTTGTGCGTAAATACCAGGAAGAAATGCTGTATCGTGAAAAAGCAATTTCAGATGATGTGATTTCTTCCAGCCGCCTCAATCTTTCGCATGGTTATGTAGAAGAAATGCGTGTAGGTACCAGAGAGGGATATGAATTGACCTATCACTATGCGATGGACTTGTTTTCACGGATTGCAGCTTTTACAAATCAGGTGTGGCTGACAGATGAACAAAATCGAAATATGTCAGCAACAGCTCTTTTGAGCCGTTTTTTGCGAGGAGAACGTTCTGTTTCGGAAGAATTTATGGCAGAATTAAAGGACGGAAGACATGTGTGGCTGCGTGCAGAGGCAAAGATTGTAAAACGGCCGGAAACAGCGGAAATCATTGCCTTTTGCTATAACCGTAATATTACGAAAGAAAAGGTGCTTACGAATATTTTGGAAAGTATTATGGAGCACGATTATGATGAAATTTTTACCATAGATGCATTAAATGGCAGAGTGAATTTGATGGCTTCCGGCCGTTATGTGATGGATGAACAGGTGCAGGAGGGAAATTATCAGCAGGAGCTTTTTAATTTGAAATCGAGAGCCAGTACAAAAGCTGATGCCAAAAAAATCGAGACAGAACTACAAATCGAATTTATTTTAGAAAAATTGAAACAGGAACCTGTATTTATTACAGAGGTATCTCTGCTTTCTAAAAATGGAAAACCGAGATTGAAACAGTTTCGTTTTATTTATCTGAATGAGACGTTAGGTTTGTTATTATTTACGATTACGGATATTGAGGAAATGGTGCAGGCAGAGAAACAGAAGCAGGAGATTTTAGAGGATGCACTACAGGTGGCAGAAGAGGCAAATGCGACGAAGATGCGCTTTTTGGCAAATATGAGCCATGAGATTCGTACACCGATGAATGTGATTATCGGTCTGGCTTCGATTATTCGGGAAGAATCCGGAAATCGGGAAAGGGTTTTGGAAAATACGGACAGGCTGGAGTCTACTTCTAAATATCTATTATCTTTATTGAACGATGTTTTGGATACTGCACGTATGGAAACAGGAAGTGTTACTTTAAATAAGCAGGAATTTTCTATGCGAAGATATTGGCAGACGGTAAATACGATTGCAGAATCTCAAGCGAAGGCGGCAGATGTTATTTATACGTTTGAAGGAGATGAGCTTTGGCAGAAAAATTATTTAGGAGATGCTGTGCGTTTGCAGCAGATTTTAATCAATTTAATTAATAATGCAATTAAATTTACACCAAAGGGCGGCAGAGTAACAGTTCGATTTAAACAGCAGCAGATATCAGGACACCGTGCGAAACTCTGGATGCAGGTAGAGGATACCGGTATTGGTATGTCAGAAGAATTTTTACCGAAGGTATTTCAGGTTTTTGCACAGGAGAATGATGCTTCTACCAGTTCTTTTGGCGGAAGCGGTTTAGGATTAGCAATTGCAAGGAATTTTGCAAGAATGATGGATGGAGATATTACAGTAGAAAGTCAAAAAGGGGTCGGAACCGTTTTTACTGTAGAAGTGTGGTTGGAGCTTGTGACAGTCGGGAATGAGGATAAAACAGAAGAAACAGGAATAGAAAGTTTGGCCTGTCTGGAAGGAAAACGGATTTTACTGGTTGAGGATCATCCATTAAATACGGTTGTCGCAAGAAGAATTATTGAAAAACAAAAAATGGAAGCAGTACATGCAGAAAACGGGAAGAAGGCATTGGAATTTTTTGCAGAAAGCGAAGAAGGATATTTTGATGCAATTCTTATGGATGTGCGAATGCCGGTCATGGACGGGCTTACTGCTACACAGGAAATCCGCAAATTAGAACGCAGGGATGCGGCAAGTATTCCGATTATTGCCATGACAGCAAATGCATTTGACGAGGACAAGCAGCATACCTTTGAAGCGGGAATGAACGTGCATTTAGCGAAACCGATTGAACCGAAAACGTTGTATGATACGCTGATACAGTTATTTAAATAGCTATTGAGCAAAATCGCTGCGCAACAGCCTTGGCAGGCCATCGCGCAGCGATTTTGTTCAATAGCTATTTGTTTTTCATATTCGCACGTTTTCTTAAGGTTGGATCTAAGATACGTTTTCTAATACGAAGGCTTTTTGGTGTAACTTCCAGTAATTCGTCTACATCTATGAAGTCAAGTGCCTGTTCTAAGCTTAAAATTCGTGGCGGAACAAGGGTTAATGCTTCGTCGGCAGAAGAAGAACGGGTATTGGTTAAATGTTTTTTCTTGCAGACATTTAATTCGATGTCCTCATTACGTGAGCAGGAGCCGATAACCATACCGGAATAAACCTTCTGGCCGGGTCCGATAAATAAGGTTCCGCGATCCTGTGCAGAGAATAAACCATAGGTTACGGATTCGCCGGCTTCATAAGCAATCAGGGAGCCAAGCTGACGGTAAGAAATGTCACCTCGGTAGCTGTCGTATCCATTGAAAATCGTATTGATAATACCATTTCCTTTTGTATCAGTCATAAATTCGCCGCGATAGCCGATTAAACCACGGGATGGGATATTAAACTCTAAGCGGGTATACCCTCCGGCGATAGGTTTCATGTTGAGCATTTCACCTTTTCGCTGGCTTAATTTATCAATAACAGTTCCGGTAAATTCATCTGGAACGTCTACATAAGCTAATTCCATTGGCTCTAATTTTTTGCCGTTTTCATCTGTATGGTAAAGAACTTCTGCCTTACTTACAGCAAATTCAAAACCTTCACGGCGCATGTTTTCGATTAAAACAGATAAATGCAATTCACCGCGGCCGGAAACCTTAAAGCTGTCCGCGTTTTCTGTTTCTTCTACACGAAGTGATACGTCTGTATTTAATTCACGGAAAAGACGGTCTCTTAAGTGGCGGGAAGTGATGTATTTGCCTTCCTGTCCGGCTAATGGACTATCGTTTACAATAAAATTCATAGAAAGTGTCGGTTCCGAAATTTTCTGGAATGGGATCGCTTCCGGATTTTCAACTGCGCAGATAGTGTCACCAATATGAATATCTGTGATACCGGAAATTGCTACGATAGAACCGATTCCGGCTTCTGTGACATCTACTTTATTTAATCCATCAAATTCATATAATTTACTGATACGTACTTTTTTCTGTTTATCAGGTTCATGGTGGTTTACAACTACTGCTTCCTGATTAATCTTAATGGTACCATTTTCTACTTTACCGATTCCGATACGGCCAACATATTCGTTGTAATCGATGGTACTGATCAGCACCTGTGTATTCGCTTTTGGATCGCCTTCCGGTGCAGGAATGTAATCAACGATCGCTTCGAATAAAGGTTCCATATCTTTTCGTTTATTTACCAGTTCCATAATTTCGCGAACAGCATAGCCGTCTCTTGCAGAAGCAAATAAAAATGGACAGTCTAACTGTTCGTCAGAAGCTTCCAAATCTAAAAATAATTCTAAAACTTCATCTACAACTTCATTTGGACGGGCTTCCGGACGGTCAATTTTGTTGACGCATACAATGACAGGAAGCTCTAATTCCAAAGCTTTCATTAATACGAATTTAGTCTGTGGCATTACACCTTCAAAAGCATCTACTACCAGAATAACACCGTTTACCATTTTAAGCACACGTTCTACCTCGCCGCCGAAGTCTGCATGGCCTGGGGTATCGATAACGTTAATTTTGGTTCCTTTGTATGTGATAGCAGTATTTTTGGAAAGAATGGTAATGCCTCGTTCTCTTTCAATATCGTTAGAGTCCATGACACGTTCCTGTACGGCCTGATTTTCACGGAATACGCCGCTTTGTTTTAAAAGCTCATCTACCAGAGTCGTTTTACCATGGTCTACGTGAGCGATAATTGCTATGTTTCGTACATCTTCACGTTTTGTTCTCATATTTTTCCTTTCATATCGGGCGGGCTGCCCTTAAAAACAAAGCGAACAAGTTCGCTTATTAATTTCTGCACTTTATATCATTAGAATTAACTTAAACATTTTATCATATTTTTTCTATTTGACAAGAGTTATTTGACTAACAACTCCAATTTTAGAGGAAATAGGCTCTAAGGTAGAAAAACCGAAAAGTTCTGAAAAATCGACAAAAACCGAAATTTGTTTATCGACAGAATAAATGAAAAAATATGGCAGGTATCATGTTATAACTATTTTTGTCAAACAGATTGCACTAGTTGCGATAAAAGGAAGGGAGAAACAATTCATGTCAGATAAAATTTTTGAAAACAACCAGGTATCTATAGTAGGAGAAATCGTTTCAGATTTCAAATTTAGTCACGAGGTATACGGTGAAGGCTTTTATATGGTAGAAGTAGCAGTGAACCGCCTCAGCAATTTTATGGATTACATACCGCTTATGATTTCGGAACGATTGATTGATGTAAATGCGGACTATAGAGGACAGATAATTTATGCGATGGGGCAGTTCCGCTCTTTTAACCGCCACGAGGAAAAGAAAAATCGATTGGTATTGTCTGTTTTTGTAAGGGAGTTAGAATTTTTAGAGGAAACAACAGACGAGGTAAAGAGCAATCAGATTTTCTTGGATGGTTATATTTGTAAGGAGCCAATTTATCGTAAGACTCCATTAGGAAGAGAAATTGCCGATTTGTTGATTGCGGTAAATCGTTCTTATGGAAAGTCCGATTATATTCCATGCATTTGCTGGGGAAGAAATGCCCGCTTCGCTTCCGGTTTTGAAGTAGGCGGCCACGTATTAGTATGGGGAAGAATCCAGAGCCGTGAGTATGTGAAAAAAATATCAGAATGGGAATCGGAAAAGCGAATTGCCTATGAGGTTTCAGTAAGTAAGATTGAATTTTTAGAGGATTAATCGTTAGAGTAAAATTAAGAAAGCAGCCGTTTTAAAATTTTGTGAAAAATAAAACGGCTGCTTTTATTTTTATAAGTTTGAAAAATCAATTTTTAAATCCGAATAAATGCCGGAATCTACGATGTCGTTAAAAGAATAATCCTTCATATCATTCTTTTCAAAATTGTATACATTTATTTGGTTCTTTGCTTTATCAACAATCCAGTATTCACGCACACCTGCAGTACGATATTTGAATAGTTTTATCATATAATCCATACGTTTGCTGCTAGGTGAAACAATTTCAATAATCCAATCGGGAGCACCGATACAGCCTTTCTCATTAAGTTTGTTTGCGTCACAGATAACGCTTATATCTGGTTCAACATAGGTTTTATCATCTTTATTCAAAAATACTGCAAATGGAGCAGGAATGACCTCGCAAGCACCTTTTTTGGCGCGGATATAAGTGCCAATTTCTAAATGTAAGAATGATAGAAGCTTTTGATGCATAAAACTTGGCGGTGCCATATCATAGACAACACCATCAATTAATTCTGCGCGCTGTCCCTCAGGAAGAGAGTAGATATATTCGGTTGTATAAGAATCAGAATTTAATAATGGCATAAGCATACCTCCTTTTAAAAGCTAAGTATCAACTCCATTTGTAAGATTTATAGATCATAGCATAAATTTTTGTGTAATTCAATAAAGGTTTTGGTATGAAAATATTGTATAAAATGAGCAGAAGTGTATAAAATAATATTATAAAAAATGCAACATTTCTTATAGAAATGTTGCATTTTTGTTTACATATAGTATATCGGCGGTAGTGAAAAATACTTTATAGGGTTTTGAAAAATTTTTAAAAAAATTGTAATGCAATAGGAAATACGCTATACTTAATAAAAAGGTATTAGGCTGTCTGATAGAAAGCGAGAAAATAGGATGGAGTTAAAAAAGCGCATTCCAATCGGAATTGAAAATTATAAAGAAATCATAGAAAGAAATTATTATTATGTAGATAAAACACTGCTGATAAAAGAATTGTTAGATCAATGGAGCAAAGTATTTTTGCTCACCAGACCAAGAAGATTCGGAAAAACGCTTGGTATGAGTACATTACAGACGTTCTTTGAAGATGCCCGCGACAATAATGGAAATAAAATAGATACTTTGCATTATTTTACCGGGAAGAAAATCATGGGTGCAGGAGAGAAATATACTTCCCATGCCGGACAATATCCGGTGATTAAGCTGTCCCTAAAATCAGCGAAGCAGCCGAATTTTGATATCGCATATAAGTGTCTTGCAGAGGAAATTGCCTATGAATATGACAGGCACAGATATGTGGCCAAGTCAGGTGTTTTAACAGAAGAAGAACAGAATGTTTTTTTTGCTATTATGAATAAAAAGGGGGATTACCAGCAGTATGCCACGGCACTTAAATTTTTATCGAAGTGTTTGGAAAAATTCCATGGAAAAGGAGCTGTCATTTTAATTGACGAGTATGATGTACCACTGGAAAATGCATGGTTCGAGGGTTTTTATGATTCGATGATAAGTTTTATCCGTTCCCTGTTTGAGTCTGCGTTAAAAACAAATGACCATCTGGCATTTGCAGTTGTAACAGGCTGTCTGCGTATCGGCAGGGAAAGTATTTTTACAGGTCTAAACAATTTAAAGGTTGTTTCTATATTAGATTCAAATTTTGGGGAACATTTTGGATTTGTCCCAAAGGAAGTAGAAGAAATGCTGGATTTCTACGAAATCGGCCACTGTAAAGAAGCAGCAAAAAGATGGTATGATGGATATTTGTTTGGAGAAACTGAGGTTTATAATCCATGGAGTGTGATTAATTATGTAATGGATACCCTAAGCCGTACAGCGAAATTTCCAAAACCGTACTGGTCGAACACTTCTTCAAACAGCATTGTAAAAGAATTGATTGAACGCGCAGACACGCAGGTCCGTAAAGAAATAGAGCTTTTGATTGATGGCGGAACCATTGAAAAGCCGGTGCACGAAGATATTACTTATGATTCCATATACGACTCACAGGATAATTTGTGGAATTTCCTATTTTGCACCGGTTACTTAAAAAAACGCGCGGAAAGACAGGAGGGCGAATTACAATATCTTACCATCTCTATTCCAAATGCGGAGATTTCTTATATTTATAAAAATACGATATTGGCATGGTTTGATAAAAAAATAAGAAAAACCGACATGACCCCGCTTATAAAAGCAATTGAACAGGGAGACTGTGAAACATTTGGAAAGTTTCTTTCTGCGCAGTTATTGGATACCATTAGCTTTTATGATTATAAGGAAAGCTACTATCATGGATTTTTAGCAGGAATTTTGAAATGTTCTAATAAATATGTCATTCTGTCAAATCGGGAAAGCGGAGCAGGCAGAAGTGATATCATCATGCAGGAGAATGTTTTTGAGGGACGGGGAGTTATCCTGGAACTGAAGGTTGCAAAAAAATACAGTGAAATGGAAAAAATGTGTGAGGAAGCACTTGTACAGATTGAGACCATGCAGTACGAAGAAGAGCTGCGTGAAGAAGGCTATCAGCAAATACTGAAATATGGCATTTGTTTCTTCAAAAAAGGCTGTATGGTGAAAAAAGCATAATTATATTATAAAAGTTGCGCGTCGAAGCAAAGATAGATTTGCTTTGACGCGTGTTTTTTACATTTCTATTTTCAAAAAAAGATCATCTCGCTCATCCTGTTCAATTCCCAAATACTTTTTGGTAACCTGATAAGAGGAATGATTGTAAATATCCATTAAAAGTGCTGGCGGAGTCCCCTGCTTCCATGCATGATAACCAAAGGTTTTCCGAAGGGAATGGCAGCTGATATGTTCTAAATGTGTGGCGTTTTCACCGGCTTTGCGAATAATTCGAAAAGCCTGTGTGCGGCTTAATGGTTTGCTGTAATTTGTATTTTTTGTAAAAATATAGTCATGCGGCTTGACATCGCGGGTAGCTTTAAAATCAGTCAGTGCAAGGATTACCTGCTTATTTAAAGCAATTGTAGTTCGTTTTTTTGTCTTTTTTTCCTGTACATAAACGTGCGTCTGAAAACAGTGCTGTTTAAAATCATAAATATCTTTCCATTGCAGCTGCAAAATATCACTGATTCGCAGTGCGGTGCGTAGTCCCAGAACAGTTAGGGCATAGTTTCTTGCCGAAGGCTGTTCTTCTTTATAATAATCCATAAATTTTTTTAAATCTTCTTTTTCACGTATAGGTTGTGTTGTTCCCATTTTTTCCTCCAATCCGCCGCATAGCGGCATATGTAATTCGTTTTTCGTTAAGCAGAATATTGGTAAAGAATGGGAAATGCAACTTTTCTATAAGAACTGTTGCATTTTGGGATAGCTCAAAGGTGAAGGATTCACTCACAGTAAAACAGGGAGGTTAAATCCTCTGTCTGCAAAAGCAGGCAGACATTTTCCTTCGGAAAACAAGGAGGATTGTATGCTAAAGCTTACATTAAAACCGGGGGAGTATATCAATATTGGTGAAAATATCAAAGTTATCTTTTCCGGTGGTTCAGCAAATAACATCCATCTTTTGGTGGATGCGCCGCGCGAGGTGGCAATCGTTCGAAGCAATGCCAATACGGCAAGGCAGGATAAGAAAAAAGTCTCTCCTTATTATAAGGAAAAGGGTATTTCAAAAGAGGCACAGCGTGAGATAGCACAGATTATCAAACGAGAGAAGTCCAAAGTTGTTGATTAAAAAAAGAAGAGTTCACAGATTTGTGGAAAACTGCACAAATGGAAAGAAATGAAAAAGGTAATACGCAGGACTAACCTAGGGGTTTTGCTTATTATAAATTTTCGGCATATGTCGGAAAACGTAACTGTGAAAAACAGTTATATATGAGCCATAAGACGCAGGGGGAACGGATTCCAAATAAAAGCATTCTTGAAAAGAGAAAGCTTTTCCTGCAAAGACCGCGAAAAGCGGAAACCGCAATATTGCGGCTAGAAAAATAATAAAACACATGGAGGTAAATAATTATGGCAATGATCGTACAGCACAATATTACAGCAATGAATGCAAGCAGAATGCTTGGCGTAACAACAGGACAGCAGTCAAAAACATCTGAAAAATTAGCATCTGGTTATAGAATTAACCGTGCAGCAGATGATGCAGCAGGTTTAACTATTTCTGAAAAAATGAGAAAACAGATTAAGGGCCTTGACCGTGCTTCTACAAATGCACAGGATGGTGTTTCAGCAGTGCAGACAGCAGAAGGTGCATTAACAGAAGTTCACAGTATGTTACAGAGAATAAATGAGTTAGCAGTACAGTCTGCAAACGGAACAAACTCTGAAACAGACCGTGATGCAATTCAGGCAGAAGTCGACCAGTTAATTACAGAAATCGATCGTGTAGCTGAGACAACAAAATTTAATGAAACTTATTTGTTAAAGGGCGATGATGCAAAGACACAGATTAGTTTAACTAAATACGCAGCGCCACAGATGGCTATGGTAGAAGCTGCTATGGCAGAAAAATCTACATTAGTAGTGAAAACTGCAATGGACGCTACAGGTAAAACGGAATATACATTTACATCAGGTCTTGCTGCAGGAGATACTTGGGCAGGAAAAAAAGTTGTTGCAGATAGTGCAACGACAGTAGGTGCAGATGAGATTAAATTGGCAGATGCTAAAACAGCGGAACTTGCAGCAATGAATAAGGTTGTTACAACATATAATACCGAAATGGGAGTACAAACAGCAACAATTGCTGACGGAGATTTTGATGTTCAGTCTACGTCAAAGACATTCACTTACAATGATGGTTTAGACTTAAATCTTCATGTTGGTGCTGATTCAGCGAGTACAAATAAGATTTCTATGACAATTCAGTCTATGAGTTCAGATTATCTTGGAGTAAAAGATTTGAAGGTAGATGGAAAATCATATTTACAAGCAACTGCAGCAATTGATACCATTGCAGATGCAATTCAAAAAGTTTCAGAACAGCGTTCTACACTTGGTGCAGTTCAGAATCGTCTTGAGCATACAATTGCGAACTTAGACAATGTTGTTGAAAATACAACAGCAGCAGAATCTCGTATCCGTGATACAGATATGGCTGAGGAAATGGTGGAATACTCTAAGAATAATATTCTTGCACAGGCAGGTCAGTCTATGCTTGCACAGGCTAACCAGTCTACACAGGGTGTTCTTTCCCTCTTACAGTAATGTAAGATTTACAGTAATGTAAGGCTTTGGTAATTTGAATATTGCGATAGGCTGATAGACAGGGATGTTAGTTTAGCTGAATAAAACAGGGCAGGAATTTCCTGCCCTAAAGCTATTTATCTCTTGAAAAAGTAGAAAACGGCTGTTATACTGAAAGTATTCAGTGAAACAGTCGTTTTTTATATTTATAAACAGAAATGATTGTTTTCTATTTCATTTTATAATTCAAAATCTAGTATTATTTTGACCGGCTCGGTCGTTGTATCAATTAATGATTGTAAAAATAAAAATATATTTTATAATGAAGGGAGAAGATTAAATGCCAGAAGAGAAAACAGCACTTTCTAAAGATTTGGAAATTGCAGGAGATAAGGCACAGTATGATGAAGAGATAAAAAGAATTCTTGCTAATAAAATAATTTTAGCATGGATTTTAAAATACTGTGTGAAAGAATTTAAACAATTTTCTTTAGAAGAAGTTGAGGAAGCTATTGAGGGAGAGCCGGAAATATCCGTAATTCCTATATATCCTGGTAGTAAGCCGCAAAGAATTATTGGAAATGCCACAGAAGATAATGTCCCTAACGAAGGAAGCATTCGATATGATATTAGATTTTATGCAATTGTACCAGGTGAGGGAAGGGTGAAATTACTGCTGAATGTCGAGGCTCAGAAATCTTATTATGCGGGATATGATATTGTAACAAGGGGAATTTTTTATTGTGCAAGAATGTTATCTGCTCAGTTGGATACAGAGTTTACAAGTTCGGATTATGATAATATTAAAAAAGTGTATTCGATATGGATTTGCATGAATGTACCAAATTATGCAGTAAATACGATTACAAAATATAGTATGTATCCGGAAAATATAGCAGGTGATTTTTCTGCACCAACAAGATATGATTTGTTATCTGTGATAATGATTCGTCTTGGAAAAAAAGAAGAAAGAAAAGAACATCCGCTTATAGGAATGTTGTCAGTATTATTATCCCAGAAAATGAAGTCAGAGGAAAAAGAAGAGATTTTAAATAAGCAGTTTGGAATAAAAGCAACATCAGAAATGAAAGAGAGGCTGAATAGTATGTGTAATTTGAGTGATTTAGTAGAAGAAGAGGCTTGGCAGAGAGGATTAGAGAATGGAATGCGTAAGGGAATATGTGAAAGTATCTTTTCACTGCTGGAAGATTTGGGTGAAATATCAGATGAAATAAAAGAGAAAATTTTGGCAGAAGAAGATGTTGATAAATTAAAGCTATGGAATAAGACTGCCGCTAGAGCAGAGAGTATAGAGACATTTTGGGGCAAAATATCTTCTAATTAGGATTGACAAGAAAACAAGTTAATGCTATGCTTTACTAAATTGATATTAGATAGAGGTTGCGTGATTCAACAGTAGCAGATTGGATGCCGCAGGGGCAGATGAA
>CAYYZV010000055.1:0-12124 GCA_964476275.1 uncultured Roseburia sp. | reverse complement strand
ATGATGTTTTAGATAATATCAGTACACGTTTTGGATGCAGAACATTCCAAATTGACCCGGACAATGGATTTATTTTAAATGGTGAGGAATATCCGCTTCGTGGCGTGGCACGTCATCAGGACTGGTGGGGAGTGGGAAATGCGCTTCTGAAAGAACATCACGATAAGGATATGCAGTTGATTTATGATATGGGAGCCACAACTATCCGTTTAGCACATTATCAGCATGATCAGTATTTCTATGATTTGTGTGATGAAAAAGGTATCGTACTTTGGGCAGAAATTCCATATATCTCTTCCCATATGCCAAATGGACGTGAGAACACGATTTCTCAGATGAAAGAGCTTATCATTCAGAATTATAATCATCCGAGCATTGTTGTTTGGGGACTTTCCAATGAAATTACCATGGCAGGTGATTCGAATGAAGATTTGTACGAAAATCATGTTATCTTAAATGATTTAGTGCATGAAATGGATAAAACGCGTCTTACAACAATGGCATGTGTATCCGGATGTAAAATTGAGGATCCGTATGTGCAGATTCCGGATACAGTATCTTATAATCATTACTTTGGATGGTATGGAGGAGATACTTCCATTAATGGACCTTGGTTTGATAATTTCCACAAAACATATCCGAACCTTCCGATTGGATGCAGTGAGTATGGCTGTGAGGCATTGAACTGGCATAGTTCGAATCCGGAGCAGGGAGATTATACAGAAGAGTATCAGGCATATTATCACGAAGAATTAATTAAGCAGTTTTATACCAGAAAATATTTATGGGCAACACATGTATGGAATATGTTTGATTTTGGAGCAGATGCACGTAACGAAGGCGGTGAAGATGGACAAAATCATAAAGGGCTTGTAACATTTGACCGTAAGTATATCAAAGACTCTTATTATGCTTATAAAGCATGGTTGTCAGATGAACCATTTGTACATATCTGTGGAAAACGCTATGTAGACCGTGTGGAAGATACAACAAAAGTAACTGTTTATTCAAATCAGCCGGAAGTAGAATTATTTGCTAATGGCGTAAGCCTTGGAAAACAGACCAGTGATGTGCATTTCTTCTATTTTGATGTACCGAATACAGGCGAAACAATATTGAAAGCAGTTGCAGGAACACAGGAAGATGCAAGTTTCATTCGTAAAGTAGACAAATTTAATGAAGCATATCGTTTGGTGGAAAAAGGGGCCGTATTGAATTGGTTTGATGTTACAACACCTAATGGATATTTCTCATTAAATGATAAAATTTCAGTTGTTAAAAATAGCGAAGAAGCCACGATGGCTTTTGCTAAATTTATTATTCCGAAAATGGCACCTTTGTTGGGCGAAGGCGTTTCTTTCGAACAGGCTTTTGGTATGGTACAGCAGACAATTGATATGATGGGAACTTATACGATTCTCCGTTTTACAACATTACTTGGGGCTGCAAACATAGAATTTAGCAAAGAGGAACTTCTCGGGTTAAATACAGAGTTAAATCAGATTGAAAAATCAGAATAGTAAAAATGAAAACTGTCACACTTATGATTGAATCATGGGTGTGACAGTTTTTCGTTATGATATGGGTGGATCAATATAAATTTGAAATATTTATTTAGCAATAATTTATGGAATAAGTATTGACAAATCCCTAAAGGTTAGTTATAGTATACCTAAGTTAGTTAAATCTAACCAAAGCCGAAAGGAGGGTATATGTGTCAGGAAGTTCTAAGAATTGTACAGAAGATGAATCTAAAGCATATTGAAACGAAACTTGCTATTCAGTGTGCTCCAGTGATTACAGGAGTAAAGCTGTCGAACCTGCTCATTTTGCCAAAGTCTGATGCGAAAAGTTTGTCATGGGTTTTAAGGCATACAGGAATTGTATTTTTGAAATTGGCAGAAGTAAAAGAGAAGGTTACTTTTTTGGTATTTCGTAGAGAAGAGCTGCGTACATATTTAGAGGATGCTAAAGTACAGCAGATTTTGTCAGATTGTGGTTATAAAGATTTATCTTTTAAAGGAATTTTGTTTACATTCATGGAACATTATCAGACATATGCAAAGGATGAAAAACAGTTTCCACATGAGATGGGATTACTGCTTGGATATCCTCCAGAGGACGTGGAAGGGTTTATCGTACATAATGGACAGAACTTTCTTTATTCCGGATATTGGAAAGTATATGCAGATGTTTCAAAGAAAAAGGAATTATTCCAACAGTACGAAGACGCCCAGAAGGACGTGATTACTCTTTTGGCAAAAGGAATCGGAATCCGCAGCATTATCGAGGATTATAATGCCGGATATCAGATAAAATTAGCAGTTTAATATTAGGAGGAAGTAAAAATGAGTAAAATCAGTGTAGTGTACTGGAGTGGTACAGGTAACACAGAAGCAATGGCAACAGCGGTTGCAAACGGAATTACAGCAGGGGGAAAGGAAGCAGACTTAGTACAGGTAAGCAGTGCTTCGTTGGATGATTTGAAGGAACAGCCAGTATTTGCATTAGGATGCCCTGCAATGGGTGCAGAGGAACTGGAAGATTCAGAAATGGAACCTTTCGTAGTAGAAGTAGAAAAATTTGCTGCAGGCAAAACAATTGCTTTATTTGGTTCTTATTCATGGGCAGAAGGACAGTGGATGCTTGACTGGGCAGAACGTATGAAAAATGCAGGTGCAGTTGTGTTGAATGGTGAAGGTTTAATTTGCTATGATGCACCGGATGCAGAAATGGTTGCCAAATGTGAAGAACTTGGAAAACAGATGGCTGCGATGTAATTTATTAGCATAGATTTATCACCGTATTAATGATATCGATATTATATCATTAATGCGGTGTTTTTACGTTTTATTATATAGTAAAACTTTCATTTAAAATCAATTCTGACGAACATTCATAATGAACAATGGAATCCTGTTTTTCTTCGGCAAGATTAAGTGCAATCGAAAAACATTCTATTGCAATGTCTTCCGTAGGTGTTGCAATTAAAGACAGTGCCGGAATATAGTTTCTAAGATGGGATAATTCTTCTGCACCGCCAAAACAAAGCAATTCTGCATCACGGGTAAAAATAAAATTATTTCTTGCAAGAAATGGAATTGCTCCGAAGGCTAATACGGTATTCATTGTTATGACCAGTTCCGGTTTTTTCTCCTGATTTAAAATTTGTCTGGCTGCAATAGCGCCTCCCTGCAGGGAACTTTCTGTGGAAATACAGCAATCGGTAGATAATTCCATTCCCAAAATGCGGAATTGTTCAAATAAAAGCCGTAAGGTTTCGTTTTCTAAGGTCTTGTCACCGGAACCGGTTATAATAGTAATCCGACGGTAGTTTTTTGCTGAAATAATTCTTATCGCCTGAGTGATGGAATCTTTTAAGTAACAGTTCACAGAAGAAAAATGCTGGCTTGTACCATTAAAAAGAACGATGGGCAGAGTGTCTGGTAATTGTTCCAGCTCGTGAAGATCGGAATCCGTTTCCGTAAATATTATGGCAGCATTATATTCGGAAGGTGACATTTGGCGAAGGCGTTTAGAAAGAGAATTGCGCTCATAGAGGCATAAAAGCACATTATAAATTTTTTTACTCTTTTTCATATGTTCTTGTATGCTGGCAGTGATAACATTCATGTCTACCATAGCATAGCCGACAGGGATAAAAAGTGCAATTGTTAACTGACGTTTTTTATCGATACCTGATGTATTTAACTGATAACCGAGATCTCTTGCCGCCTGCAGTACTTTTTTTGCTGTCTTATCAGCTACTTTATGTTCTTTTGCAGTTCCATTTAATACAAAACTCACGGTTGATACAGATACACCTGCAAGTTTTGCAACATCTTTCATAATTGCCATATACAAAACTCCTTAAATTTTAATAGTATTATGCAATAGCAAAAGAGAAAAAGTCAATTATGTATTAAAAAAAATTTAATTAAAATTAAAAGTTTAATTGACGAGATAAGAGTGTGCGCATATAATGTAGTTTGTGGTTAGAGAAAACTAACCAAAGGTATGTATGACTATTAAAACATGAATGTAAGGAGAGGCGTATGAAATTCAAAAAAATTACAGCATTTGTATTAGCATCAATGATGCTGTTTGCTACAGCATGTGGACAGACAGCACAGGAAAGTGATGCAGAAGGGACGAGTCAGGATGGAACCGAAAACACAACACAGGGTACAACAGAACTGACAGATGAAACAGAATATCCGATTGTAATTGAACATGCATATGGCGAAACAGTTATTGAAGAAAAACCAGAGAATATTGTTACAATTGGCTGGGGAAACCAAGATGTGCCGTTAGCATTGGGAGTTGTTCCAGTGGGTGTATCTATGGCAAATTTTGGACCGGTTAATGAAGATGGATTATTACCTTGGACAGCAGAAAAATTTGCAGAGCTGGGCGTGGATTCACCAAATGTATTCAGCGATGTGGATGGATGGGATTACGAAGCAATTAGTAATGCAGACCCGGATGTGATCCTTGCTGCATATTCCGGTTTTTCACAGGAAGAGTATGATATGTTAAGTAAGATTGCACCGGTTGTTGCTTATCCGGAAACAGCATGGTCGACAGACTGGCGTAAAATGACGATTACAAATGCTAAGGCTATGGGAATGGAAGAAGAAGGAAAACAGCTTGTTGCGGAAGCAGAAGCACTTATTGAGCAAAAGCTGAAAGAGTATCCGGATATTGAAGGAAAAACAGCGGCATTTGCATGGATGAGTGCAGATGATTTAAGTGTTTTCTATATTTATCTGACAAAAGATCCTCGTGCAGATTTCCTGCTGGATTTAGGACTCAAATTTCCTGAAAGTGTAACAGCAATGGTGGAAGATGAAGGTGCATTTTCTGTAACAGTAAGTTCTGAGTTTGCAAATCAGTTATCTGATATAGACATTTTAATTACATATGGTGATGAAAGTTTATTAACTGCTTTGCAGGCAGACCCATTGTTTGCTGAAATACCGGCTGTACAAAATGGAGCAATTCTTCTTTTGGATTCAAGCAAAGAATTATCTGCAGCATCAACACCAAGTATTCTTTCTATTCCTGCTAGCATAGATGAATATTTAGGCCTGCTTCAGGAAGCTGCTGTAAAAGGAAATGAGTAAGAAAAAAATAGTAATAATAGGATGCTTAGGGCTGGCAATGTTAGCCCTAAGTATTTTTCTGTCTGTGGCTTTAGGTTCTCGAGCAATCCCCTTTTCAGAAGTGATAAAAACACTATTCAATGGCAGTTATGAGAGCTTTGAAGCAAATGTAGTACGAGCAAGAATTCCCAGAACAGTGTTTGGTGTGCTGGCAGGAGCAGCCTTGGGGGTATCAGGCGTATTAATGCAGGCAATTACGAGGAATCCAATTGCAGATCCGAGCATTTTGGGGGTCAATACGGGAGCATCGCTTATGGTAGTAATAGGGATGGCATTTTTTCATATTTCAGCAGGAGTAGAATATGTAGTCCTTTCTTTTATAGGAGGTATTGTAACGGCGGTTTTCGTATATGGAATTGCTTCTTTGGGATATGGAGGAGTAACTCCTATTAAGTTAGCGTTGTCAGGTGCTGCCACAAGTACAGCATTAGGGTCTTTAGTAAGTATTATTATGATGCCCAATGACAGGGTTATGGAGCAGTTTCGGTTCTGGCAGGTAGGAAGTGTAGGCGGCACCAACTGGGATGATATAGAAATTGTGCTGCCGTTTATAGCAGTTGGAATTTTTGTGGCTTTTGCCATAGCTCCGGCATTGAATACGATGGCATTAGGAGATGAAATGGCAACGGGGCTGGGGGTTAATGTAAAGTTTGTCAGAGGCATAGCCGCAATTGCCGGTGTTCTGCTGTGTTCTACAGTGACAGCATTTGCAGGTCCTATAGGTTTTGTTGGATTAATGATTCCTCATTTGATGAAATTATTGGTTGGACCGGATTACAGATATTTAATCCCGGTATCTATTTTGGGCGGAAGCAGTCTTTTGGTGATTTCAGATGTGATTGGACGTGTGGCAGGAAGCCCGGGTGAATTGGAAGTCGGTGTCGTAACTGCTGTCATTGGAGCACCTGTTTTTGTGGGCATTGTAAGAAAAGCTAAGGTAGGAAAAGCATGATAGAAAGATTGAATCAGAAAAAGAAAATACGGGAGTGTTTGGTTGTCAGTATCCTTATCATCATACTGGCAGGGCTTGCGTTACTTACATTATTCCATGATGGAAGACCTTCGGATTTTGTTTTATATACATTACGTATTCCAAGAGTTGCTATGGGAGTGCTTGCGGGAATTGCATTTGGTCTTGCAGGCAACACGTTTCAATGTTTACTAAGAAATTCTTTGGCGAGCCCTGATATTATAGGCGTAACTTCTGGTGCCAGTGCAGCAGCTGTATTTTGTATTTTGATATTAGGTTTGAGCGGACAGATTGTTTCATGGATAGCGGTAATAGCGGGACTTTTTGTGGCGGCAGGGATCTATTTGTTAAGTATGGGAAAGAGTTATTCTAATGCGAAAATGATTCTTGTGGGAATTGGAGCACAGGCTTTTTTGCAGGCTCTGATTAATTGGATATTATTAAAAGGAGCTGAATTTGATGTCCCGACAGCACTTCGGTGGCTGAGTGGGAGTTTGAATAATGCACAGCCGGAAAATATTCCACGGCTTTTATGCGTAACTATATTGGCGGGTGGTATGATCTTATACTTAAATACGCATATGCAGATGTTGGCGATGGGAGAAGAATATGCTGTTTCTTTGGGAGTAGAAACGGGAAAAGTTTATATTACTTCCATAATATGTGCAGTTTTATTAGTATCTTTTGCAACAGCAAGTACGGGTCCAATTGCGTCAGTAGCATTTTTGTCAGGTCCAATTGCGTCGAGGCTGGTGGGCAGAGGACGGAATAATATGCTGTCGGCAGGGCTTGTCGGCGCAGTACTTGTTTTAGGAGCAGATTTTGCGGGGCAGAATTTTTGGAATGTAAGATATCCGGTAGGTGTAATTACTGGTTTACTGGGAGCACCTTATTTAATGTATTTACTTGTTGACATGAATCGAAAGGATGATTAAAAGAAATGAATCAACATAAATTAGTTGTAGAAAATTTGAAAGTTGGTTATGGCGAAAAAGTTGTAATTGAAAATCTGAATTTAGTGATTCCTTCTAATAAAATAAGTGTTGTACTAGGTGCAAACGGTTGTGGCAAATCAACATTTTTGAAGTCTGTTTCCAGATTATTGAAGCCGGTTAGTGGAACTATTATTTTGGATGATAAGAAAATAAGCGAATATTCATCAAAAGAGTTTGCACAGGTATTAGGTTTGCTGCCACAGTCTCCTATTGTGCCGGAAGGGATAACGGTTGCAGATTTGGTAGCAAGAGGAAGATATCCATACCGTAAGTTTATGAAAAACCTTACAAAAGAAGATTACAGGGCTATTGAAGAAGCTTTAGAACTTATGGGGATTACAGAATTGGCAGACCGATATGTGGAAGAGTTGTCCGGTGGTCAAAGGCAGCGGGTGTGGATAGCACTTTCATTAGCACAGGATACCGATATTTTATTATTGGATGAGCCTACTACGTTTTTGGATATTGCATATCAGGTAGAAATATTAGATTTGCTTACAGAATTAAATCAGAAAAAAGGCACTACGGTTGTAATGATATTGCATGATGTTAATTTATCGGCAAGATATGCTGATTATATTTTTGCAATGAGTGAAGGGAAGCTTACAAAGGAAGGCTGTCCTAAAGAGGTAATAACGCCAGAACTTATGAAAGCAGTGTATGGATTAGAATGCATCGTGATAGAAGATCCTCTTTCTGGTGCGCCTTATGTAATTCCAAGGAGCAGAGTTCAAATTTGATAAGGTTTGGATGCTGCGGAATGGAACGGAATAAGAAATGCTTAAGAAGTCGCAGAGGAGTTCTTAAGCATTTTTTATGCTCTTATATGACTTTAGGACGCGGATTTACACCATTACATCGTTTTCCATACATTTCAGGCAAAAAGACTTATAGTCTACAAGCAGGGTTGACATATATAGATAGAAGTGCGAAAATAAAAAAATGCAATTACATAGTATAAAATCAATTTAGGCAGGAATGATTTTGAAAGAGATAATTTTAAAATTAGAAGGAATTACAAAAAGTTTTGATCAGACAGATGTATTAAAGGAAATAGATATTGAAATCTATAAAGGAGAATTTATAACATTGCTTGGTGCATCTGGTTGTGGAAAAACAACAACTTTACGTATTATTTCCGGCTTAGAAGAACCGGATGCAGGAAAAGTGTATTTAAAGGGGGAAGATATTACAAATACTTCACCAGAGCATCGTAATATTAATACTGTATTTCAGAATTATGCACTTTTTCCAAATATGAATGTAGAAAAAAATATCGCATATGGTCTGAGAATAAAGAAATTTCCAAAAGAGGAAATTGATAAGCGTGTGAAAAATGCTTTGGAAATGGTGCAGTTGGAAGGATATGAAAAACGCAGACCGGATGAATTAAGTGGTGGACAGCGTCAGCGTGTCGCAATTGCAAGGGCAGTTGTAAATCAGCCGGAAGTATTGCTGCTGGATGAGCCGCTTGGGGCGTTAGATTTAAAACTGCGCAGACAGATGCAGACAGAGTTAAAAAAACTTCAGCAGAAATTAGGGATTACGTTTATTTATATTACACATGATCAGGAAGAGGCAATTAATATGTCTGACCGCATCGGCGTGATGCATGATGGTGTGTTAGAACAGCTTGGCACACCGAACGAGATTTACTATCAGCCAAAGACCAGCTATGTAGCAGACTTTGTTGGAAATGCAAATATTTATCATAAGGATGGAAAAACTTATGCCATCCGCAGTGAGAATGTACTGATGAATGGTGAGGCAGAATGCCTGCTGCCTGCAGCAGTAGAAGATAAAAGCTTTGCAGGTGGACAGCTGCGAATTGTTTTTGTACTGAATGACGGGCAGAAAGTCATTGCCAGCCGCTATGGTATTGATTCAGAGATTGCAATAGGGACGAAGATTTCCATTGGATGGAAACAGGACGCACAGGTGGAGGTGGAGGATAATGCGTAAGAATAAAAGGCAGTCATTTTGGCTTTTGCTTCCGATTTACGTATTTACTCTATTGTTTGTCTTTGTTCCATTGGTTTATATGCTGGTATTAAGTTTTATGACAAGAGCAGAAGTCTGGGGCGTAGAAGCGGCATTTACCTTGGAAAATTATAAGCGTATTTTAGAGCCGCTTTATCTGAATACCTTTAAAGAATCTTTGGCACTGGCATTTTTGTCAACATTTTTTATCTTGTTGATAGGCTATCCGTATGGGTATTTTATGGCACTTCTGCCGCGAAAATGGAAAGCAAGAATGATGCTTTTGCTGATGGTTCCATTTTG
Organism: uncultured Roseburia sp.; assembly: GCA_964476275.1. Taxonomy (GTDB): domain Bacteria; phylum Bacillota; class Clostridia; order Lachnospirales; family Lachnospiraceae; genus Roseburia. The sequence continues at coordinate 2,711 of CAYYZV010000055.1, read as the reverse complement.
GACAAGTGCGCTGGTACGTATCAATGGATGGATTATTGTATTTCGCAGCAATGGTATTTTAGATAAGATTTTAATGGGACTTCAGATTACGGAAAAACCATTAAAACTTTTATATACATATCCGGCAGTTGTGGTAGGAATGATATATGCATTACTTCCATATATGATTTTATCAGTATATTCGAGTGCAGAAAAGATGGAATGGACGTTAGTAGAAGCAGCCAGAGATTTAGGAGCAACTCAGGTAAAAGCGTTTTTTACAGTTACATTACCACATACATTACCGGGAGTGCTTTCTGGTGTGATTTTAACCTTTATTCCGTCGATGGGTCTGTTCTTTATTGCGGATCTTTTAGGTGGTAATAAAATCGTATTAATCGGAAGTATTATTCATGAGCAGATGACAAAAGGAAGAAATATGCCGTTTGCGGCAGCGCTGTCAGTTATCCTGTTGATTCTGACTTCGATTTTTATTGGATTATATAGAAAAATTGCCCATACGGGAGAACTGGAGGGAATTGTTTAATGAAGATAAAATCAAAATTCCCCTGGATATATATGGCGGTTATTACAATTATTATATATATCCCGATTGTGCTTACTGTTATATATTCATTTAATGAGTCAAGAATCAGTTCTGTATGGGGTGGTTTTTCGCTGACATGGTATAAAACTTTGTTTGCAAATCGTTCTATGGCAGAGGCGCTGAAAAACAGTATTTTATTAGCCACATTAAGCTGTTTGGCGGCAGTTGTAATCGGAACGACTGGTGCAATTGGTATGCAGAAATATAAGAATAAAGTAAACAATGTGATTTCGAATATTTCCGTATTACCATTGATGATACCGGAAATCATACTCGGGATGGTATTTTTAGCAACGTTTTCTTTTTTTAATCTGCCTTTTGGTATGCTGACACTTGTAATCGCACATACGACATTTTGTGTGCCTTACATTTTTATGACAGTAAAGGCAAGATTAGCAGGAATGGACCCTTCAATAGAAGAGGCCGCAAGAGACCTTGGTGCAAACGGAGTCCGGATATTTTTTGATATTACATTACCTGCGATTATGCCGGCGATTCTATCGGGAAGTCTGCTTGCATTTGCAGCATCATTTGATGATGTGGTAATTAGCATTTTTGTAACGGGAGCAAAAATAAATACATTACCGATTAAGATTTATACGAGTATGAAAACCGGAATAACGCCAGAAATCAATGCGCTGGCGACGATGATATTACTTGTTACCATTATACTGGTTGTGCTCAGCCAGATGATTGGAAGATACAAAAGAAACAATTAAAATACGGAGGAAAAAATGAAAAAAAGAGTAATTAGCGTTTTTCTTTGCCTTGCTATGACAGCAAGTCTTTTTGCAGGATGTGGTGGTTCTGATGACGGCAACATATCAGATACTGAATCAGTTACACAGGAGAAGCCATTAGAAGGAAGAGAATTGAATCTGTTTACATGGGCAGGAATGTTTCCGCAGGAAGTATTGGATGGTTTTGAAGAAGAAACAGGGGTTAAGATTAACTATTCAAACTTTGATTATGATGAGGACATGCTTGCAAAATTAGCAGAAGCAGAAGGTGGAGAATACGACTTTATCATTGCAGATGACTATATTTTAGAAGTAGTTGAACAGCAGGGATTATCACAGGATTTAGATAAGAGCCGTTTAGAAAACTATGGTAATATCAATCCATTGTTCCAAGGACAGTTTTATGATGCAGATGATTCCTTTACGATTCCTTATGGTGCAGGAATTCCTTTGATTGCTTATGATCCTGCATTAGTGGAGATTGAAATTGATGGTTATGAAGACCTTTGGGATGCATCATTAGAAGATAACGTGGCAATTATTGGTAACTATCGTGTAATGAATGGTATCACATTAAAAACAATGGGTGAGTCTTTCAATACGACTGACTTAGAAGTAATTCAGACTGCAGGAAATAAGATGCAGGAATTAGCTCCAAATATCCGCGCGATTGTAGACAGTAATACACAGGATTTATTAATTACCGGTGAAGTTGGAGCGGCATTTATGTATACTTCACAGGTTTATCTTGCATTAATGGCCAGACCTGACTTAGAAGTAGTTTATCCAAAAGAAGGCTTAGGCTTTGGTATCATGGCTGGCTTTATCCCTTCCAAAGCGCCAAATGCAGATGCGGCTTATGCATTTATTGATTACTTGCTTCGCCCGGAAATCTCAGCACAGTGTACGGAATACATTGGATATTTCAGTACCAATAAAGCTGCGGATGAATTGATTTCAGAGGAAGTCCGTGATGCATTAGTGCTTCCGGATAATATGGAAAAAGGAGAATATATCCAAAATATTTCACAGGAAGCAGAAGATTTACACGCAAATATTTGGAATGAATTTAAGAATGCTTGTGAATAGTATCATTTAAAAGCAGTTGCAAACGGAATTACAGCAGGCGGAAAAAGAACTGGAAGATTCAGAAAGATAATGGAAAACAGATGGCTGCGATGCAATGCACGGACAATATTGCACTGTTCAGACAGGGTTCTCTTTGATAAGAAGCAGGGCAGTATCACGAATTGATGGGTATAAAAAATGCTTAAGAAATTGCAGAAGATTTCTTAAGCATTTTTTTATAAATATATAGGCGGTGATTAAAAATCACGCCTGCGCCACACGCTGTCACGAAGTGACAAATTCCTTGTACGCGTGTG
>CAYYZV010000054.1:0-12279 GCA_964476275.1 uncultured Roseburia sp. | reverse complement strand
CAGTATTTGCTAATTTATCAACACCAGCACCTAATGCTGCTCTGGCTTCTGAGCCGTATTTAATTTCCTTTGCCATAATTCCTTTACCTCTCATTCTGCCTCATAGGCAATTACATATTTTATTTTAAGCTTCTACTACTGCTAAAATATCATTCTGTTTTACAATGATATATTCTACGCCATCTAATTTCACTTCTGTTCCTGCATATTTAGAGTAGATAACCTTCTGTCCCTCTTTTACCTGCATAACGACTTCCTTGCCGTCTACCATTCCGCCAGGACCTACAGCGATTACCTCTGCTTCCTGTGGCTTCTCCTGCGCACTGCTTGTAAGAATAATTCCAGACTTTGTAGTCTCTTCTGCTTCACACTGTTTTAAAACAACTCTGTCTCCCAATGGTACTAATTTCATGATATTGCCTCCTGCCTTCCTAATTCATACTACTAAATAGCATTTATTAGCACTCCTTTTATTTGAGTGCTAACCGATAGTCCTATGATATGTTTTTGATGAAAAATCCGCAACTAAATATATTTCTATTTATTTGCATATTTTCCCATTTTTATTCGTGTTTTCTCGTTTTTTCTCTTCTTTTTGTATCTTTTTCAGTTTTATTTATTTTTTAGAAAGTTTAGAACTTTCTATTTTTTCGCGCACATATTCACTCACTGCATTTTTCCCTGTTTTAAATAACAGTTTCATCGCATGATTCAAAAGCTCCTGTGTTCCCGCCGGAAGATTCTTTCTAAGCTTATTTGCTTCCTGCAAATCATTAAATTTCAAATGTGTAAAATCATCTACTGTATGAATATTCAGTTCTTCCAGCATTTCAAATACAGCACTGACAATTTCCTCGCGTTGGCAGGCATCCAGCTCCAGCAGCCATGTTTTCATTGTTTCATCAATAAAAAGACTGCGCTCTGCCACTTTATCCGCATAGACAAAATGCGTTCCCAAAACTTCCCAGGACATGGCATCATGCTGGCCGGCACCTGTATTACTGCTCTTTACCACCTGCACTTCCTCTTCATGCTCTAGCAGCAATCCGACAATGCTTGATTCCGGTATAATCGTATGAATTTTGGGAATCATTTCCTGATAGTCTTCGCTGTCTACCATTTCCCTGCTAAATCCTGGTCCATCGTTGCTATACACAGAGATAATTTTATGCCTGATAATCGGTCTGCAGTGCACCGACGCATACACAGCCAGATTCCCACCTTTCGAATGTCCTCCGACTCTGACTCTCCACTGTCCGATTCCTACCATGCTGTTTAAATAATCGACTGCCTTTCGCTGCCCCGGCGTTGCCAAAAGATATCCCATGTTAAAATTCTCTCTCCAGCCTACAATCGTATCATCTGTGCCACTGAATGCCACAAAAAGGCTGCGGTCGCCTAAATATACGCAGACCACCGCAAACTGAGATTGCTCCTCAATACTGATATCATTCACATAACCGCCCAACATGGCATCTTTGTATCGTTCTGACTCTGCCATCTTCTTCAGCACATACATGGCAGTTTTTGTCATAGAAACCTTCTCCAGAATCTTCTGTTCATCATGCGTAGCAAAAAAAATACGCGAAACCTCTGCTATTTGAATTTTTTCTCTGCTTTCCGGTCCCGGCACAATTCCCTCTAAGTCTACATAAACCAGCTGTGATAACAATAAATTGTCAACTTCATTAAAAGGAGACTGGTCAAAGGTCAAATCTCCTCTCCAATCTAAATAATCTAAAATATTTGCCATACAACTTTATCCTATTCAAAATAATACTAAATTAGACCAAAATAGCGCAAACCATTCGCTATTCCGTCTTCATCTACGCCAGTTGTAATATAATCTGCCACATCCTTCGTTTCCTGATCGCCATCGCCCATAGCCACACCATGCGCAACAAATTTCAGCATTTCAAGGTCATTTGCACTGTCCCCAAACGCATAAGTATCTTCCAGCGCAATGTCAAACAATTCACAAACCTTCTGAATTCCGGTCGCCTTGCTGTGTCCGGAAGGAATCACCTCAAATACCTTATCACCGGTATGTACCACTAAGTTAAATTCCGGTCCTAAATCCTCTGCCAGTTTTTCCAAATCTACCTCTCCGACTTCCGCACTGAATTTATTAATAAAAACCTGTGACGGGTCATCCGGTATGGTCTTTGCATCCTCACCTAATTCCTCACGCAGATAAATAACATAAGGATCGTCTGAAAAATCTCCTTCATTTACATAAATATACTTCGGTCCTTCTAAAACCACCGGCATATTATGAATTTTTGCTACAGAAAGCAAATGTGCCACCTGCTGCTCTGTTAAAAGCACCTCGAATACTGTCTCTTTATGAAAATCAATATGGGTTCCACAGGATGCAACTACACCATCAAATCCAATGCCTAACAGCTCCTTATTGCGGATATTTGCACGGCTTCTTCCGCTGCACAAAAAAGCCAGATGCCCATTTTCCCGTAACTTATGAATCGCTTCAATGGTACTTGGCAAAATCTCACAATGTCTGTTCCAAAGTGTTCCGTCAATATCAAAAAACACTGCTTTTCTCATGTTTTCTCCCCTTTTTGTCTATATCAAAATATATATGTAGCATATTATAACTTCTTTTTTTCAGATTGTCATTTGATAATTTCTAAAATTTCTTTAAAGAAATAGGAAAGCCCGAAAATTCAAAAAATTTTCGAGCCAGATTCCAAACTATTACATTAAATATCAATAATCAATTTCTCCCTTTTTTCTTCCAGCAGCCTTTTCTCGTACACAATTTCTTTCTGCTTACTCAAAAGCTGCTCAGTAAGCCCCTGTAATTGTTCACCCAACAGCCTTACATTTCCTCTTGCAGTGCGGATACGCTCCAGCAGTGCTACCTGCATGACCGAATTGGATGCAATATAGTTTGTATAAATACCATTGCAGAATTGATAAATTACATTCAGATTATCGGCTATTTCTTCCTCTTCAAATATTGTTTTGATTCCAATTTCAAATTCCCGCAGATTCTTCTGCAAAACAGCCGTCTGCTTCTGTGCTTTATCCAACTGCTCAGTTCCCATAAATCTTCTCATCGTTTCTGCCTGTTCTGCATGAATTAGTGTATTCTGCAATTGTTCTGTCTGGGTCAAAATTGTTTCACTTTGTTCTAAAAGTTCCAAAACTGCTTTTTCACGTATTTTAAGCGCACTCAGCTTACGTTCCACTTGCAGAATCTCTTTTTCTGCCGGTATTTCTGAACCTGACAGCAGCTTTCTTTTCCCCTCTAAAAGCTTTGAAAACTTCTCTTCATAAGCATCTAACGTCTTCCATTCTGTTTCTGCCAATTCAATTCTGCGGTTCAGACTCTCAAGTTTTAAAAAAGCTTCCTCATACTCTTCTAATGCTGCATTGGCTTCCATCCGTTCTTTCTCCAGCTTTTCTTCTTTTTTCCCAATCAAAGCATAGAAAAAAGAACGCACTCCCGCCTTTTCTAAGCGTTCTGCATCCTTTTGTTCTTTCTGTTTTTTTGTTTCAAGCTCTTTTACTCTTCTATCGAGTGCCGTTTGTTCATTTCGCAGCCCGGATAATTCTTCAGACAGTCTGCGTCTCCTTTTTACTTTCTCCCAAAATTCCTTCAGCTGTATATCCTGTGCCATTTTTCACCTCATGTCAGAAAATCTGCTATTGAAACATCTTTTTCAATTCTTCATAATTCTGCGCTGTAATCAGTGCCGTTTCCGATATTCCCTTAAATCTTACCACATAAGTCCAGCGTCCATACGGCTCAATTCTCGAAATCATAGATATATTAATAATATACGACTTATGACAGCGCATAAAGTCACTAGATGGAAGCTTCTCTTCAATCTCTCCAAGACTGATTGATGTCCGGAAAGTTTCTTCCTTTGTTACAATCTGTGTCGCACGCTCTGCACGTTCAATCATAATAATATCCTTTTTATCCACAAAAGATATCTGCTCTTTTCCTTTAATCAAAAGCTTCTCCTTATGCTGTTCTAAATGTTCCTCTGCCTGTACTGATTTTTTATCGGTATCCATGCTGTTTTCCAGAATCCGTGCAAGTGTCTTATTCACGCGTTCTATGTTAAACGGCTTCACCAGATAATCAAATGCATAAATTTCAAAGGCATTCGCCATATATTCACTGTGCGCAGTAGCAAATACTACCTTAAGCTTCGGATTCAGCTCAAGGAGTACTTTTACGCACTCCAAGCCGCTTTCTCCTTTTAAATCAATATCCACAAACACCACATCCGCACGATATTTGGCATATTCAGTAATAGCACCTGCAAAATCACCTGCCTCCGCTGTTACCTCAAAGCCCTCCTGCTTTTCCACAATCTTTCGAAGCAGTCTTCGAATCTGCGGTTCATCCTCAATTATCATCACCTTTATCATTCTCTAATCCCCATGCCCTTGTTTCCGGTTTTGCCTTCCACACAGTTTTGTCTTTCTCTTTACTCTGTGCATATGCACTGGCTCCGGTTCCAATGTCATTTTTCATCTTTGTATCTGCCTGTACATTCTGCATTTTATAATAATCCATAACACCTAAACTTCCGCTTCTTAACGCTTCTGCCAGTGCTCTTGGAATCTCTGCCTCTGCCTTTACAACCTCTGCTCTCATTTCCTGTTCTAAAGCAACCGCCATTGCACGGCGTTCTTCTGCTCTTGCCTGCGCAATCTTATTGTCTGCTTCTGCCTGAAGACTCTTTAAGTTTGCACCAATGTTTCTGCCGATGTCAATATCTGCAATGTCAATGGAAATAATTTCATATGCCGTTCCGGAATCTAATCCCTTTCCAAGAATCAATTTTGAAATCTCATCCGGATTTTCCAACACTTCACTGTGCGTTTGAGAAGAACCTACGGTGGTAACAATACCTTCACCGATACGTGCTAAAATCGTATCTTCTCCGGCACCGCCGACTAAACGCTCAATATTTGTACGAACTGTTACTCTTGCCTTTACCAAAAGTTCAATTCCGTCTTTTGCCACTGCTGAAACCAGTGTCGTCTCCACTACCTTTGGTGTAACGCTCATTCGGACTGCCTCGAACACATCACGTCCTGCCAAATCAATTGCAGATGCCTGTTCAAAAGAAAGCTCGATTCCGGCACGTTCTGCTGCTATTAATGCGTTTACTACTTTATCTACATTGCCGCCTGCCAGATAATGCGCCTCCAACTGATTTACCTTAATCAACAATCCCGCTTTTGTCGCTTTAATCAGTGATAATACAATTTTCGCCGGTGCCACTCTTCTTAACCGCATGCCAATCAGGTCCAAAATACCGATTTTTACTCCGGAAGCGATTGCTGAAATCCATAAACCTACCGGTACGAAAATAAAGAATAAAACTACCAATAAACTGATGATTCCAATTACTACTATCTTTCCTGCCATAACATTTTCCTCCTAAACGTATAACTGTTCCGTCCCCTTGCAGATACATCAGATTTCTTTTATGATTAACGTATTTCCCTGAATACGGCTAATCCGTACTTTACTGCCCTTTGCTATGTATCTTCCTTCTGAACGGACATCAAACTCAATTCCTTCGAAGTTGCATTTTCCTGCCGGTCTTAGATCCGTAGCTGCAATACCCTCTTTTCCGACCAGATATTCTAAATCCGATGTACTTAAATATCCTTTTTCTGCATTCAGCTCTTCCTGCAATATAATCGGTGCTTTCATCTTTTTCATATGAAACAATGCTAAAATAACCGTAAACATCACTGCCAGCAGTACTACTACAACGATTGTAATGGTCAGCCCCGCCTCTATAGAATCTGCCGTACACAAAATTCCTGCGACCAGACAAATACTGCCGGTAATTCCAGGTGCGCCGAAACCGGGAAGCACCATTTCTGTTCCCATTAAAACAAATCCTGTTACAAGCAGCAGCATTCCTATTACCATCAATCCATCCATATCTTCACCCCCTTTTCTCAATTTTTTTAAATTTCACCACAAATGCTGTTTCCTTTTCATCGGATGTAAGTGAAACACTTCCATGATTTTCCTTTAAAACATTTTGCACAATGTAAAGTCCCATTCCATGCCCTTCTCCTTTTTTCGTTGTAAACCCCTGTTTAAAAATAGATTCCTGCACCTCTTTGGGTATCATCGGACCGCTGTTTCCAATTGAAAAAATGTATTCTTCCTTTGACTCCATAATTTCAATCTCAATTTTTCGCTCACCGGTCCAGTTTTCTAAAGCGGTCATTGCATTATCTATCAGATTCGATAATACTTTGCACACTTCCCAATCTGCCGCATGAAGTTCACGCAAATCCGATTTTACTTCCACATATACATCAATCTCTTTTCTTTCTGCTTCTCCCATTTTCGCCTTCAGCAAAGCATTAATTGCCGGTTTTGAAGTCTTTAATGCCTTTCCGGTCTTCATCATATCCTTATATACCGGCTCCAGATAAGCATGCAATTCTTCATATTCTTCTAATTCCATCATGCCATATACTATCTGAAGGTGATTTAAATAATCATGGCGCTGTGCTCTTAAGGTGCTGTTTAATTGCTCCAAATTATGATAACTCTCCATCAATGCTTCGTAACTCTTTTTCAGCCGAATCAACATTTTTAAAATAATTATCATACAAACGGATAAGACTGCTGCAACACCCAGACAAAATGCAAAACTGATTGTCATTTGTACTTTTTTCCCTTCCTTTGATGATTTAAGCTTATCATTTTTCTCATTTTTTCCTAGAGATATTCTTTCTATTATACATATTTCCCTTTGAAATGACAAAAACGCAGACAGCTCTTGCTGTCTGCGCCTGTATCATTCTTTCATTTATAATTATTCTACAAGACTTAAAGCATCTTCATCTGCAACTAAAGTGAAGTCTGGATGCATCTGTAAAATAGAAGCCGGAACCTGTGGTGTTACTGGTCCAAAAAATGCTTTTTTCACGATTTCTGCTTTGTCTTTTCCGCTTACTACCATTAATACTTTGCGGGCGTTCATAATCGTGCGTGTGCCCATTGTATAAGCTTCACGAGGCACTTCATCTCTGCTGTCGAAGAAACGCTGATTTGCATCAATTGTCTCATCTGTAAGCTCTACGCAATGTGTTCCCAAATCAAACGCATCACTTGGTTCGTTGAAACCAATATGACCATCATGTCCGATTCCAAGCAACTGTAAATCTACACCGCCTACGCTCGCAATGACTGCATCGTATCTTGCACACTCTGCATCTGCGTCCATATTTGTACCATCAGGAAGGTTGATATTCTCTGCTTTGATATTTACATGGTCAAATAAATTTCTGTGCATAAAACTCCAATAGCTTTCCTGGTGTTCGCGCGGCAATCCACGGTATTCATCTAAGTTTACAGAAGTTACTTCTGAAAAATCCAAATCTCCATTATTGTACCATTCTACTATATTTTTGTATGTACCTACCGGTGTACCGCCTGTTGCAAGACCAAGCACACAGTCTGGTTTGATAAGAACCTGAGCCGAAATGATGGCTGCAGCCTTACGTGACATTTCATCATAATTCTTTGTACGGATAATTCTCATACGTTTATCTCCTTCATGTAATACATTTTACGAAATTTATTATATACCCAGATTTTATCACAGTAAAGTGTTTTTTGTTATCTCAACAAATAAATATTCTATTCTTCATGTGCGCGATGCATAGAGAACAAATCCATATCATAATTCATAAGATTTTCATGAATGCATCTCTCATCTGCTCTTGCTAAAATCGCATCTCTGTTTTTCTTAGCCGCAGTATAATGCTGGAATGAGCTTGGACCGCCTACACAGCCGGCTGTAATGCTACCCCTTTTGCCCGCATAATTGCACGCATTTCAGAGTAGGTTTTATTCTGATCACATTCTCGTCTGCGTACATCGATATTTCCTCGCCTTTATTATGTTCATTTATTCTGTTATCTTTTTGTACAATTCTTCGTACTCTTCTGCTGAACGCTCCCATGAGAAATCCTGATTCATAGCACGCTTCACCATCGCATCCCATTCTTTTCTATAATCATAATAGATTCTTAAACTGTAACGAATTATATTCAAAAGTTCGTGCGCATTATAGTTTTTAAATGAGAATCCTGTTCCGGTCTGTTCATATTCATTGTATGGCTCTACGGTATCCTTTAATCCTCCCGTTTCTCTAACGATTGGAAGTGTACCGTAACGCATACTCATAAGCTGGCTTAATCCACATGGTTCAAACAGTGACGGCATTAAAAAGCTGTCACAGGATGCATAAATACGGTGTGCCAGTTCTTCTGAATAACCAATATATGCTTTAATCTGATCTGGATATTTATTTTCAAAATAGCGGAACATTTCCTCATAGCGGGCTTCGCCTGTTCCCAATACAATAATCTGTATCTTTGCTGTGCAAAGTAATTCTTCCATAATATAAGCAACTAAATCAAGACCTTTCTGGTCGGTCAGACGTCCTACCATACCCAATAAATAGGTTCCATCTTCCTGAGGAAGACCAAATTCTTTCTGCAGCGCTTTTTTATTTGCTTTCTTTCCGGTTTTCACATTCGAAACCCTAAAGTTCTGCTTAATATCTTTATCTGTCTCAGGATTGAAAACATCATAATCCAATCCGTTTACAATTCCATATAAATCATTCTGACGTGCAGAAAGTAGACCATGGAGTCCTTCTCCGCCTTCCAATGACATAATTTCTTTCGCATAAGTCTTGCTAACGGTCGTAATCGCATTCGCATATACCAGACCGCCCTTCAAATAATTGGCTTCCCCATAGGCTTCCAGCTTATCAGCAGTAAAAATCTGAGGCGGAAGTCCTGTAATATCCTTCACTTCTGAAAGAATCCAGCGCCCCTGGAACTTTAAGTTATGAATAGAAAATACCGTTTTCATTCCCACATAGAAATTATTGGAACTATAAAGTGTCCGTAAAAATACCGGAATCAATCCAGTCTGCCAATCGTGACAATGAATGACATCCGGACAAAAATCAATATATGGAAGCGCTTCTAAAACTGCCTTAGAAAAATACGCAAATTTCTCTATATCTTCATATATCTGATTGTATGGCTTATCCCCTGCAAAATAAAAATCATTCTCTACGAAATAATACGTAATTCCATCCTGCACAGTTTCATAGATTCCTGTATACTGTGTTCTCCAGCTTAAATTCACGTCAAACTTACACTTAAAGTCAAGCTGCTTAGCAAAACTTTCTTTCATACAGAGATATTTCGGAAGAATAATGCGTACATCGTACTCTTCCTTGTTTAAATATTTCGGCAATGAACCGGTTACGTCTGCAAGTCCTCCTGTTTTAATAAATGGAACTGCTTCCGACGTTGCAAATAATATTTTCTTCATGTTAACCCCTCCAAGACTATTACATAAGACCCTTCAGAGTTATTATAATACTTTTTTCCTGTAAAAGGAAGTATTAAAACAAGTATAGCAAATTAAAACATCTTGTAATCCAGGCGAATTCTGTCCGTAATCAAAGCAATGAACTCGGAATTCGTTGGTTTTCCTTTTCCACGGTTAATGGTATATCCAAACATATCATCTAACGTATCCATTCTGCCTCTACTCCATGCCACTTCAATCGCATGCCGGATTGCACGCTCCACACGGCTTGGTGTTGTCTGATATTTTTTCGCAATCGTTGGATACAATACTTTTGTAATCGAATTCAGCATATCCATGTCTTTTACTGACATTACAATCGCATCCCTCAAATACTGATATCCCTTAATGTGAGCCGGAACACCAACCTCGTGAATGATTTCCGTTACATCGGATTCTAAATCTTCTTCTGTTTTTTCTGTTTTTTTATCTGTATTTATCGAAAAAGACGGTCTTTGTTCTATCTTTTTATCTGTTTCTTCTTTTTTCGCCCGTTTAATTCTGCTAATAATGATATTCTCATCAAACGGCTTCATTATGTAATAATCTGCACCTAACTTAAAAGCATCTTCTGTTACTCTGTCCTGACCAATTGCACTTACCATGATAAAGGTTGGCATTTTCTTTATTGTCTTATCCTGATTAATTTTATCCAATACACCTAATCCATCTAATTTCGGCATTACTATATCTAATAAAACCACATCCGGTTCTTCATCTTTAATAATTTTATAAATATCTTCTCCATTTCTGGCAGTACCTACAACATCCAATTCTTTGTCATTTGCAACGATATCTTCCAATAATCCCAACATTAATTCATTATCTTCTGCAATCGCCACTGTTAATTTATCCATTTTCATCCTCCTTTTTTCAGACAAGTGTAGATTATATACTATTTCTGCAAAAAAAGAAAGAGTCCATTAACGAACTCTTTCGTGAAAAATTTTCATGAAATACTTTCCCAAAACTGCATCTTTCTGAAATACATTTCATGCGCATTTTGTCCGTTTTGCTTACAAAACGATAATAAATGCAATCTTCTATAAAATTTGTCGAAAAACGTCACCAAAGGGATTTTATACCAATCCCTGTACTAAAATGATGATAATTAATACCGGTATTACAAACTGGAAGTACCATTTCAACTGTTTTGGCATCTTAAATCCTTTACCCGTATTCGCTTCTTCAAGATATTTATCAAATCCCCATCCCCATTTTGTAACACAGAATAAAAGGTACACCATGGAACCCATTGGAAGCAAAAGATTTGATACAATAAAGTCTTCGGTATCCAGTACATCTCTGCCGCCAATCAAGCGCAGGTCACTCCAAAGATTATAACCCAATACACATGGCATGCTAGCTATCAGAATAAAAACGCAGTTGACAATTGTTGCCTTTTTTCGGCTCCAGCCGAACATATCGATACAGCTTGCCATTAAATTTTCGAATACTGCTACTACTGTTGAAAAGCTTGCGAAAACCATAAACAGGAAAAACAATGTTCCCCAGATTCTGCCGCCTGACATATTTACAAATACATTCGGTAATGTAACAAAAATCAGCTGTGGGCCTGCATCCGGCTGTACTCCAAATGAAAAACAAGCCGGGAAAATAATTAATCCAGCTGTAATTGCTACAAAGGTATCTAATACGCAGATACGAACTGCTTCACCACCTAAAGTATACTCTTTGGTCATATAACTGCCAAAAATCTCCATTGCCGCTATGCCAAGGCTTAAAGTAAAAAATGCCTGATTCATAGCTGCAGTAATTACATTTCCCAAACCAATTTCAGCTGCTTTTTCAAAATTTGGCAGCAGATAAAATGCCAAACCATCCTGACTGCCTGGCAGTGTAATACTATGTACTGCCAAAATAACAATTAATCCCAGTAATGCCAGCATCATTGGTGTTGTAATTTTTTCCAAACCATTCTGAAGACCCTTACTGCATACAAAAAAACCTAAAACAACTACAATTGCCATAAATACTGACATTTCAACCGGATTCGCCAGCATTTTGCCAAATTCGGCAGAAACCGCTTCTGTCGTCATACTTGCAGTAAAATCACCCGTTAAGAACTTTACAAAGTAACTCAGCATCCAGCCGGAAACTGTCGTATAATACATCATTAATAAATAACAGCCCAAAATACAAAACCAGCCATGAATATGCCACTTGCTTCCCGCAGGCTCTAACTCCTTGTAACCAAGCACTGCACTCTTACGGCTTGCACGTCCTACGGCCAATTCCATTGTGAGCACCGGTACACCCATGCAAAGTAAAAACAATAAATAAAATAATACAAATACACCGCCGCCATTTTCACCTGCTACATATGGAAACTTCCATACGTTTCCGATACCAATGGCACAACCGGCACTTACCAGAATAAATCCCAGTCTTGATCCAAATGTTTCTCTCTTCATAAACCTTATATCTGCATAAAATCTTCGCAGATATGAATCCTCCTTTATCTACCTTATATTTTTTAGTGCAAATTCCACTGCCGCTTCAATCTGCGACTCATTTGTGATTACTGCTTCCCCATCTCCTTCCTGATGTCCATAATTTCCAAAAAATGCATGGTTTCCGCCTTCAATTACCAGTTCAGCCTTTATATTCCTCCGTATGTTCTTCCAGATAACTTGCTGCCATTGCTCCGCCAAGAGAATGGCCTCCAACATACCAATCCGTAATTTCCGGATAAAGTGTACGATAATTTGTCGCTGCTCCTATACAGCCAATCAGCAGGCAGAGAACGATAAGCAGCCAAATTCGAGAGTTTTTTCTTCCCATCTTCTCCATTTTGTTCTTCTTTCTTGTTAATGTCTGACAGTTCTGTGCGATATATG
>CAYYZV010000053.1:0-12414 GCA_964476275.1 uncultured Roseburia sp. | reverse complement strand
TATTCCTCATTTTTTCTTCGTTTTTTAGTATTCTTTTCTTCCATGTAAACATATATATATTATACGCAATCTTCTTTACTTTTTCAATCTTTCTTTATCATTTAAAGATTTATTAACAAAAAGTCCCGTTTCAAATTTTGTCTGCACTTATTCACTAAGAAAAACAGCCAGACAAAATACAATTCTGTCTGACTGTTTCATTATGATTCCTGAATAATATTTTTCATACTATTTAAGCTAATTGCTAACGTAGAGGCATTATGTATGAGTGCTGACGTGGTCGGCTGCACGATTCCTGCAACACCTAACCCTATTAAACCGGAATTGATACCAACGATTTCTACATAATTCTTACGAATACGCTCCGTTAATCCATTACTGATTCTTTTTAATGTCACCAACTCCATCAAACAATCTGCTTCTACCACAATATCTGCAATTTCTCTGGCTATTTGGGCACCATCACTAATTGCCACTCCTACATCCGCTGCTGAAAGTGCAGGAGAATCATTGATTCCATCTCCTACCATGACAACCGTTCTTCCCTTAGCCTTTTCCTCTTCAATAAAACGTGCCTTATCCTCTGGCAGCACTTCGGAATAATATTCATCTACACCTACTCTGGCTGCGATAGCCTTTGCAGTTCTCTCACTGTCTCCTGTCATCATCACCAGCTTCTTAAAACCGACTTTACGCAGTGCCGCAAGTGCCTCAGCTGCCTCTTCACGAATTGGATCTTCAATACAGATAACGGCTGCCAGTCTTCCTTCTACTGCCATGTATAAATGAGAATACTCTTCCGGCAAATGTTCAAAGCGTTCCAGCATATCCTCTGTAATACGACAGCTCTCATCTTCAAAAATAAAATGATAGCTTCCAATTAATACACGATGTCCCTCTACTATAGAAGAAATACCATGTGCTACGATATATTCTACCTTAGAATGCTTTTCCTCATGTGCCAGTCCCTTTTCCTGTGCTGCAAGCACTACTGCCTTTGCCATTGAATGTGGAAAATGCTCTTCCAAACAAGCTGCCGTCTGAAGCAGTACATCCGGATTTTCCTTCACAAAAGGTACTACATCTACTACTACCGGCTGTGCCTTTGTCAGTGTACCTGTTTTGTCAAATACAATCGTGTCAGCTTCTGCTACTTTTTCTAAGAATTTTCCACCCTTTACCGTAATCTGATGATTACTTGCTTCTCTAATTGCAGATAAAACAGAAATTGGCATTGCCAATTTCAATGCGCATGAGAAATCTACCATCAGCACAGATAATGCTTTTGTAAGATTTCTTGTCAAAAGATAAACCGTGACTGTTCCTGCTAAAGTATACGGCACAAGTTTATCTGCTAAATGCTCTGCTTTTCCTTCCATGGAAGATTTCAGTTTCTCTGATTCCTCAATCATGGATACAATTTTTTCAAATTTATTTGCACCTGTGGTAGCACTTACCCGAACCACAAGCTCTCCTTCTTCTAAGACTGTTCCTGCATATACATAACCGCCTGATTCCTTCGCCACTGGCAGAGGCTCACCTGTCAGAGAAGCCTGATTAACAGCACCTTCCCCTTCGATTACCACACCATCAAAAGGAATTACATTTCCCATATGAATAACGATGTCATCTCCGCACTTCACCTGATTTGCCTCTACAAGAACTTCTTTTCCGCCTGCCAGCATCCATACTTTACTAATATTTAAGGACATACTGCGAGCCAAATCATCCACAGATTTCTTATGAGTCCAGTCTTCTAGGATTTCACCAATACCAAGTAAAAACATAACCGATGCAGCTGTCTTGAAATCTCTTTGCAGTAATGATACAGCTATCGCTGTTCCGTCTAATACAGAAACTTCAATTTTCCCTTGTGCTAAAGACTGCATACCTTTCCAGATATACTTAGCACCTCTGCAAATTGCTACTGCATTACGAATCGGCACTGGCAAAAACCATCTGCGGCCTATATGATATGCTACTTTTTGGACCAACTTGTCCCAATACTCTCTGGTGGCTTCTCTGCTGGAATTTTCCCATACAAAATCTGGTACTGTTGCAGAATCATAGGAAAAGTCCTGTAATATTTTAAGCACATTCTCTTTTTTTCCGGTATAGCTAATCGCTGCATCCTGCGTTCTCTCGTATATTTTTACAGAAGTAATATCCTTTTGCGAAGTCAGATAATACTCTAAAATATCCGCCTGCTTTAACGACATCTGCGGCATAATAAAATGTACACGTATGCGTCCCCGTATCTCATGTTTAATCTTAAACTTCACTAGTATCCTCAAATTCTGCTGCATCTTCTGCAGCTCTTTCTTCATTTATCTGCTGTGCTTCTGCATAGATATCTTCTGCATTTTCCTGAATTGTTGTAACTGTCTTCATAACACATTCTTTTGCACGAAGAACAGCTGCTGTACTATGTACATATGCCTTCTTTGCATCCTTGCTTCCTAAAACCTTAATACCAGCAGTTCCAAATAAAACGCCTGCTGCAAAAATTGCAATTTTCTCTGGACTAAACTTTACCATCTTTCCTTTGCTCCTTTATCCTATTTATGTTTATATCCTGTATACATTACCATAGCCATACAAAATAATGCTGCCCATGCCCAAAACTTATGCTGTTTCATAACTTCTCCCTATTCTACATTCATTAATCTCTTCTTCCACTTACCGCGAAGATAAACAATCGTTGTAATTAACGCACCCAGCAGCCATGAGCTTACTAATGAAATCTGAATACAGAACTGGTTACCATTCGGCATCTCTGCACTTCTTGTTAAATATGCGATAGCATATGCAACCGGTACACGCACTGCAACTGTTGTAAAGAGTGAAATCCACATTGGAGTCATAGTCTCACCGGCACCTCTCATAACACCGGATAAACTCATCGTTACAGCTATTGCAATATAACCCGGGGCAATAATTCCCATAATTGTTCGGCTCAATTCTACCAGACTTGCGGTTTCGGTAAAGATACCCATCAACTGTTTACCAAAGGTAAGAATCAAAATTGTAAGTACCGTAGAAGTAGCTACTGCTAGAATTGTTCCCTGAACCGCTCCCTTTGTTACACGATCGTATTTTCTTGCACCTACATTCTGTCCGGTATAAGTGGTCATCGCTGTACCAAAAGACATATTTGGAAGCATCGCAAAACCGTCTACACGCATTACGATAACGTTTGCTGCGATAAATGCTTCACCGAAACTGTTTGTTAAAGACTGTACAATAATCATTGCCATTGACATAATCGCCTGTGTCAAACCCGATGGCAGCCCTAACGCAATAACCTTACCTGCATATATTTTATTAAGCTTCAAATAAGTCGGCTTCAAATCAAAAACATCTGTTAATTTTGATAAACGGCGCAGGCAAAGAACCGCTGAAATAGCCTGTGCAATAATGGTTGCCCATGCAACACCTGCAACACCCATACCCAGGTTTGCCACAAAAAAGATATCCAGCACAATATTTATTACGGTAGCCACCAATAAATAAATCAGTGCTGAGAAAGCATCTCCCAAACCTCTTAACACACCACATAAAATATTATAATATGCACTTCCCGCTGAACCAAGGAATGAAATCAATAAGTAATCCGTACACCAGTCAATAATTGTTTCCGGTGTTCCCAATAACTCCAATAATGGTCTGGTGATAACTACAGATACCACCATAATAATCAATACTGCAATTGCTGTTAATGTAATACAGTTACCAATTGTCTGCGATAATTCTTCTCTCTGTTTTGCACCAAAATACTGGGCAACCATAATACTTGCCCCCATACTGATACCAACAAACAATACCAAAAGAAGATTTAATACCGGTGCAGCACTTCCTACCGCAGCCAATGCATTATCTCCTACATACTTTCCTACTACGATACTGTCTACCGTACTGTACAACTGCTGTGCAATATTTCCAAGTAACATTGGCAGTGTAAAAATAACAATTCTTTTCCACGGAGTGCCAGTGGTCATATCCGTAGCTGAAAACAATGCTTTAATTTTTTCCATTTTCAAACTCCCCTTCATCTTAATGTTCCAAAAAGTAAATTACACACAACCATTTCATTAAACATAAAAAACATTACCACTCAAGCTCTTTATTCTTGTAAAGAACTAATTCGATTTCATTTCCATAACGATGTACTTCATGGCTGTCAATCATTACACCAATCAGCATCAGCTGACTGCTTTCTCCCGGGTCTCCGGACCCCGTCAAGCCCCAATAAATATCCTCCATTCCTTCATTTTTTTCAATATTCAAACATTCCTCTATGTACTGAATATTCTCTTCGTATTCCAGAGAAAAATTAGAGCGAAAAGTGATTTTTACGCCTGCCTCACTTTTCTCAATGTTCGAGCTTATTTTATCTCCTCCTATAGAGAAAAAATACATCATTAATTCCTGTACAATTTTTCCTACCTTTTTTTCTTCATGTGTCATATAACTAGTCTCGTCCTTTCCTTAATATTTATTGAACTTTATTTTTCTATCGAACTCTATTTTTTCTGCCGAAACGTATCATAAAGCTTTCTAAAAATGGAATCATGAAAATTGCCACCCAACCGGTACTGAATCCATTATTATAAAGATTCAGACCTGCATACATCTGAGAGGTACACATCACAATTGCGACATGCAGCATTCCTGAGATAACTCCTGCAATTACACCAAACTCACCCGCAATAGGTGCAACACCTACTACGAAAATTGCTGCAATCTGCATACCTACATCCGTTATTTCCGGTGTCATAAAAGAAGTAGCTAAAACAACTCCTGCCAATACCGGGAGATAATTCTTAATATGGGCACCAAATGCCGAAAATCCAAATAACGTCAAAATACTTCCTACGATTGGTCCTGACATATCGCCGCCGATACAGAGTATGTAAAGCTCTGCCACAAGCCCCATTATTCCCATATTCATAAGGGTATTGCCGCGTCCATCCATCATAATAAAATCAGCAACCACACGTCCTGAATGTCTGGTAATCTTATAGAATCCCGTATAATCTAATTCTTCCATAAACATTCCGGTCAAAAAGGTTCCCACAAAATATATTAACAATCCCATGGAAACCCACGGATGCACTCCTGATTTCCATATCATTTCTGTCTTACACTCTACTCCGACAGACTTCATAATACTGTAAATAATAAATCCCAGCGTTCCGCCCGCAAATCCTACATTGAACAAACTATAACCTTTATGCATAGATGCTGTATGCACTGCTAAAGGCGGAATTACAAACCCAATCACAACTCCGAGCAGCCCTGCCACTATCACATTCACCCATTTTGAAAACGGCAGCACATATACAAACTCTGTTACAAATGGTGCCAGACACCCTGCAAATACCGCTGTATACACATACCTGGCAAAGCTTGCCTTATGCAATCTGGCATAAATTAATGTTCCGAAAATAATCGGTGCAACATTTAAAATGTTTTTCCCCCAAAAACCAAATCCTGCGCTGCAAAAAACAGCCGCTACTGTCAATCCCGTATACGGAAGTCCCACAGACGAAATACATATCATTGCCCCCGCCATCATGCAGCCCGCATTAAAAAATGCCGCACCATAACCTGCAAGTTCAAAATAATCTGTAATAAGAACCCCTCTTGACATAAAAATGGTCTTCATTCCCTGCATAATATTCTCCGGAGAATCAAACATAAACGCAGAAAAAAACAGCAGCACTACCGAGACAATACAGAAATACATTATCCCTTTCCTTTTTACATTTTCCTGACCCATTTTATTACCTCGCACTAAAAATTTTGTATCCCATCAATATACTTCTCCCTTTATCATACAGTATACAGCAAGGGTTGTTCAAGAAAAAAATAATAATAATCCTGATACTGTTTATATCTTATAATCAGTATCAGGAACGTGTTAAATTTTAAGCAGAAAGAATTCCTTCCTACAAGTAGGAGTCATTCTTTTTATGCAAATTGCCTTGGCTCTGAATAATTACAAAAAAACAATGTAAAAAACAACAAATCTATGCTGTTTAGAAGGTGTATTTTTCTACCTGTGCTCCTAATTTTTCTGACTGCTCTGTATTCTTCTGTGAAGCATAATTTAAGCTTTCCAAACTTTCTGATATTTGATTTGTAGAACGTGCAAGTTCATTTGCACTATCTGCGGTCAATGTAACCGTTGACGTAATCTGCTGCACATCCAAGTTAATATCAGAAATTGTTTGAGAAATACGGGTACTCTGATTTCCAATCTCTATCATCTGCACACGAATCGTATCTGTTGTACTTCCATATGCTTCGCCCAACTCCGCAAATGCATCGTAATCCTTTACAACATCTTCCGATACGAAACGAACCAATTCCTCTGATGCCGCTGAAAGTGCACCTACCGCAGAAATCACCTGACTATTAATATCATTGATTTCTGCAACTGCCCGGTCAATATCATTGCTTAATGTACCGACCTTTGTTGCAACGACTGCAAATCCCGCTCCCATTGTACCTGCACGGGCTGCTTCAATCTGCGCATTCAAACTAAGAATTCTGGTCTGACCTGCAATATTGCCGATTTCTTCTGCAATTTGTTTCACTTTTTCAATTTTTCCGGCATCCCTGCTGGTCTCTTCCATTCTCTTTTGCATCACATAAATGGAATCCAATGCATTTTTACGGTTTTCTTTTGCCATCGCAGAGGTTTCCTGCGCATCTTCATTTGCTTCCTGAACCATCTTACGGATTTCATTTACATTCTGGGCAAACTCTGCAATATGCTCTGCACTTTCTGCCAGATTTTCTGACAACACTCTGCTTGAAGCCGAGCTCTTCTCCATATTTATGCTAATATCTTCAATTTCCGAATTCATGTGTGACATAATTCGAATATTATCATCAACAGTAGTGTTCAATTCCTGTCCGGTTGACAAGATACCTTCTGCAGACTCTGACACCTCCTTTACTAAAGAACGAACCTGACGAATAAAGGCATTCATATTTTCTGCAATTACTTCCAATTCATCTCCGGTATAAATATCTATTTCTTTTGTTAAATCTCCCGAACCACTGGCAAGCTCTTTTACCTTATCATTCAGTTTTCCCATACTTTTTTTGAATCTTGACATTAAAAATTGCAAAATAATAAGGCTCACCCCATAAGAACCGATACAAACTAATATTACCAGATTTCTTAATGCATATATCTGTTCATCGATCCAATTTGCGCTGATATCTACCCCGACCGCGCCCACTACTTCCTCATTGTAAAAAACCGGACTATATGCAGAGACATGGGTTCCCCACTCATCCGTAAAAGGGCTGTCATCTGCAACTGTAATCCCATCTTCAAAGGTCTGACAGAGTGCCTCTGTTGTTTCACAAATATCTCCAATAGACGCCGGTTCTTCTAAATCTGAATCTACAACAAAGATAAATTCTTCTTCTCCTGTCTGTCGCAGGGTATAAATATATTCCAATTCTGCATTATCTCTAAATGTGGCCAATTGTTCCATAATGACTTCATAATTTGACGAAAATTCCTGACCAACTTCAATTTCAGCAAGAACATTTCCACTCACATTTGCTGCTGCACATCTTGCCACATTTCTGGCATTGCTCTGAATCTGCTGAAACAATGCTGTCTCTGAACGTGCATATGCTAAATACCCCAAAATTCCATTTCCCGCGAGCAAAAGTATCGCAAGACAAATAAACAACTGATTAAAAATACTGATTTTTCGCACCTTCATAACTCTTCTCCCTCCTGTAAATTCATTAAAAACCTTGTTCTATGGCAATCACACTGCCCTCTTTCGTCTTCTTTACCTTAATCTGCTGCGGAATATTCTCCATTAGCTCTTCCCTGTGACTGATAACACCTACCAATTTATTTTTTCCAGACAAATTAATTAAAATATCCATCGCATTTTCTATCGATTTGCTGTCAAGTGTTCCAAATCCTTCGTCTACAAATAATGCATCCATTTGAATACCACCTAAATTTGACGAAACCGTATCAGACAGCCCCAGCGCAAGGCTAAGCGATGCCTTAAAGCTTTCGCCGCCTGACAAATTTCCGACAGGCCGCCTATGGCCGGTAAAATTATCAAGTACTTCTAAATCAAGAAATGTATTGCTTTTCTTACCTAAAGAGTCCTCCTGCCGGTAAAGTTCATACTGTCCTTCGCTCATCGGATAAAGTCTGCGATTTGCGGCTGCAATAATCTGGTCAAATCCGGCCGCCTGGATATACTGTTCCAATGTAATCTTACCTTTTCCGGTCTGACCTTTTACCAAATCATACAGCCTCTTATAAACCGCATTCTCTTTACGGTATTTCTCTAAATCTGCCTTTTTCCTTGAAATATGCTCCTTCTTTTCCTTATTTGTCTGAAGCCGAAATGCAATTGCATTCCGTTGCTGATGGAGTTCTTCCACACTCTGCTTCTGCTCTAAAACTTTCGACTGAATATCTTCTATATCAATCAGCTTCTTATCCTTTACATCTTCTTTTATCTGTATAAGCTGTACTTCATTTGCATGAACTGCCTGATAATGCTGATTAATCTGCTTCTCCTGTTTTACAAGCTGTTCTTCTGACACTATATAATCCAAAAAGAGATTGATTTCCAAAAACTTTCTGTCTGCAAGAATCGCTGTAAATTCATCATATATTTGCTTTTCTTCCTGCACCTGCCTTTCATATGCATTTTCCAATGTATTTTTTGCTGACAGCAATTCAACTTTTTTCCTTTCTGCATCATTTACTTCTTTTTGGGCTTTTTCAATCTTTTCTAAAATCTGCTCTGCTTCTTTTTGTAAAATGCCACATTCTTTCTGTGCGGTTTTCCAGTTCTCATATTGCAGCTCTGATAACGTTTTCAGTATGGTATTTTTCTCAGTAAGCAAAGTCTCAATTTTTTGCTTATCTCCTAAATACTTCTCTTTCTTTATTTTGATCTTTTCTGTCTCTTTTTTTAAGAAATCAAGCGATTTTTGTGCCCTCTTTAACGCTTCACATTCTTTTTTTATCTGTATTTCAAGCTTTACGTTTTCAGAAATCCTTTCTCCGATTTTCTCTTTCATCTTTTTTGCTAACGTGAATAATTCTTCGATCGTTTTACTTTCTATATTTTGCCTATCAATTACTTCCTTTTCTACACGAAAAATCTCACTCTCTGCACAATCCAAAATCTCCAGCCTCAGCTGTTCTTCATAAGTTTCAAATGCACTTTTTTCTTTTTCAACCTTTATAAGTGCAGCTTCCTTCTCTCCTTTTGCTTTCTCTTCCCGCTCCTGTATCGTTTTCAGTTCTTCTTCTGAAATGCTATTCTCCGGCAGCAAAGCTAATTTCGGATGATGCAGCGAGCCACACACCGGACATTCCATGCCATCTGATAAATTTTGTGCCAGAATTCCCGCACGGCAGTTCTCCATCATCCTTTCTGCCTCCTGCCGTTCTTGGGAAATATCCCTATACTGTTCCTGTATCCTTGAAAACTGCTTTTGTTTTTGCTCTAAAGATTTTCTTTTTACAAGATATGTTACTATTTTTTCATCTACAATTTCTGTAATGTTTCTTTCAAAATCAGCTAATTTTTCACCCTTACTCTGTATCTTTACCAGTGTTTCAGGTTTTTGGGCTAATTCTTTCATTATCTTTTCACAAGAATCTATCTTATCTGCTGCTTCTTTTTCTGCTCTTTCGATTTCTTCCGCCAGCATTTGAAGTGACACTTCTTCTTTCTGCAGTTTTGCCAAATCCGTCGTTAACGCATCTCTTTTTTCATACTTTTCTTTCTCTTGCAAAATCTTATGAACTTCCTGCTTCAGTTCCTCTGCTCTTGGTTCAGCCAATAGACACTCCTTTAATATAGATGTCTTACATAGAGTCTCTGCTTTCGTCTGCCGCAAAAGCTCTGCATTTTTATCTAATTCTTTTTTCGTAACTGCTACTTCCCTCTGTTTCTTAATCCATCCATCATAAACTGGCTTTATCTCATATGTTGCAGTTTTTTGCAGCTGTAAAATTTTAGATAACTCCTCTATTTTTTCTTTCTGTTTCTGTAATGTTTCTTTTTCCTCTAATAGTGTTTCATAGCGGTAAATCTGCTTGTTATTTTCTTGTGCAGTTACCAAAAGTTTGCTTTTTTCTTCCAGTAATGCCTGTTGCTTCTTTAATCGTTCTCTTTTTTCTTTATTCGCCTCTTCATCTTCTGCAATGATTTTCTCCAAGATTTCCAGCAATTCCTCTACATTCCATACACTGCCGCTCTTTCCGGCATGGGATTGAAGCAATAGCAGCTCATCTCGCAGCATACTATCCTCATCTGTATCTACGTCCCGAAAATACTGTACCATGCTCTGTTCTGTCTGTACCTTCAGCTTAAAACTTTCATCCATCCGTTCTTTCAACTTAATTTCAATTTTCTTATAACCATCTGTCATAAAAATCGTTCGAAGAATTTCTGTTCGGGTTTCTGTTGTCGCATTGAGCAGTTTCCAAAATTCTCCCTGTGCAATCATCGCTATCTGTTTAAATTGTTTGCAATCTATATGCAGCAATTCCTTTATTGCTGACTCTACATTTGCAAGCCCTTCAATTGGCAGTTCCCCCTCACAGTAAAAAACTGCCTTCTCCTTTTCTGTTATCACGCCCTCTCCACGCAGTTTTTTCCGCTCATAGGACGGTTTCCGATAAATATGATAATCCCTCCCTTGATGTGAAAAATAAAAATCAACATAACTTTCTACATTTTCTTTTGCATACTCGCTGCGCAGACTTTTCGTATTTCGGTAAGTGCCGCTCATTTCCCCATAAAGTGCAAAACAAATCGCATCAAACAATGTCGTTTTTCCCGCTCCCGTGTCTCCTGATATCAGAAATAAACCATTTTCTTCAAATTGTGCAAAATCAATCGCCGGCATCGTGTCTGCATACGGACCAAACGCACTAAGTATCAATTTAATGGGTTTCATTTAAAACACCTGCCTCTCTTGCAACTGACTTCATAATTTCCATCTCTTCTTCCTCAATCTCACATCCATATACAAATTGATAAAAATCCGAAATCAAATCATCAAATGACTTTTTTTCCATCGTTTGAGACAGATTCATTTCTCCTATTGCTTTCGTATGAGTATTATCATAATCAATTTTTACTGTATTGGGATAATACTGCTGAAAAATATTCATCGCATCATTAATAATATCTTCATCTGTTAAAGTGGCATAAATAAAATCGTTTGTATTGGTAATATTTTCTTTTTTTAGAAGCTGTTCCAGCTTTCCTTTTAAATGGCGCATATCACGCAGTGGTTTTAACTTTACCAACTCAATCTGAACTTCTCCTTTTTCTCCCAACATAATAATCGGGACAGATTTCTCATTATTCACCTCGCTGAATGAATATTTCAGAATGGAACCGGAATAACGGATTTCTTCTCTCCCCACCTTCTGCGGTGAATGGATATGTCCTAACGCTATATAATCAAATTCTTTAAAACAGTCTGTTCCTATTTTTTCTACGAGTCCGACATTATGTACTGCTATATTTTCTGAACCTCCCAAAATAGGATTTTCACCATCTATTCCGCCTCCTGCTACAAACTGATGTGCAACTAAGATATTTCTTTCTTTTACATTGATATTAGCATGCTCCACAATCACTTTTATTGCTTTATCATAAGAATCAATGTCCTCGTCTGGAAAAAAATGTTTTACCTGAGATGCTTTTACAAATGGCAAGAGATAAACATTGAGTTTCCCATACTCGTCCGCCAATTCCTGTTTATAGAGTATTCCTTTGTACTTTGCTGAAATATAAATATGATTTGTTTCAAATAAGCTGCTGCCAAAATTAAGACGTTCATCTGAATCGTGGTTTCCGCTGATGATAAATGTCTTGATTCTCTTTGCTGCTAATTTGCAAATAAATGCATCAAAAAGCCGCACAGCTTCTTCACTTGGAATGGACTTGTCGTATACATCACCTGCTATCAGAACTGCATCGATAGACTTCTTTTCTATGATAGCGAAAATTTGCTCTAGTATATATCTTTGGTCTTCTATTAAATTGAATTCACCGAGGGATTTTCCTATGTGAAGGTCGCCTAAATGTAAAAACTTCATTGTGAAGCCTGCCTTTCTCTTGTTTGAATGCTTTGTAACAGATTTCGCATCACCTTTCAGAAAAGTTTTGATAAAAATAATCAACTTGTGATTATTATAGCAGATATAACCAGTTTACGCCACTTTTCTACTGTCTGATATTTGTTATTTTAGCAGATGGGTTAAATGGTGCATTAGATGCCTTATATAATTCAAAAATAATTTACAAGTGTTTTATGAAACTTCATTTATACCAGTTTTTCTCTATGACCACAATGAAACATATTATGGCAATTGTT
>CAYYZV010000052.1:0-12857 GCA_964476275.1 uncultured Roseburia sp. | reverse complement strand
GTGTATCAAATAAGCGGCAAAGGAGTATAGCAGCATGAGAATTAAAATTACAGGAAGAAACATTGATTTAACAGACGGTCTTAAGAATGCAGTAGAAAGCAAAATGGGCAAGCTTGAGAAATACTTTACTCCGGACACAGACGTATACGTAACATTAAGTGTTGAGAAAGAACGCCAGAAAGTGGAAGTGACGATTCCGACAAAAGGCAATATTATTCGTTCCGAGCAGGTAAGTAATGATATGTATGTATCCATTGACCTGGTTGAAGAAGTAATTGAACGTCAGCTGAAAAAATACCGTACCAAGTTAATCGCAAAACATCAGAATGCAGCGACCGCATTTAAGCAGGAATTCTTAGAAGAACAGGCAGTGGAAGATGAAGATATTCAGATTACCCGTGTAAAGAAATTTGATATGAAGCCAACATATCCAGAGGATGCATGTGTACAGATGGAATTATTAGGACATGACTTCTATGTATTTGTAAATGCAGAGACGGATCAGGTAAATGTCGTATATAAGAAAAAAGGCGGTACATATGGCTTGATCGAGCCGGAACTCTAAAATTGATTAAATATAAGAAAATTGGTAATTGTTCAGAACAGGTCAAAACACCTCCTGTTTTGACCATACGAAAGTGATTCAGGTGTGAGCAAATTCCATCAGCGCAGCTGATTTTTATGGAATTGTGAATCGTAATTATGAAGTGACGGAATAGTTACGAAAATTTTAATTTAAATTGCAATCCGCTGTACTAATAAGAGAATTGTTAGTATAGCGGATTTCTTTTGACTTGTAAAAAATGTGCGTTCTGCAAAACTATTGCGCGAATCGCACATACCGCTCTGCCATAATCTTTTGCTACAATAGCAGAAGAAAGGAGAGTGTTATGAGAAATTATAATCGAATGCTAAATGATATGTTAGGCCAGCTATATCAGGATGAGAAACTGCGAAAATGTTTAAGAGAAGAGATAAAGATACATCCGGAACGAATCAAAACCTTACATTATATTGTAATGAATTATGACAAAATGAGCAGTACGGAAATCAGAGAGCGGGCGTATCGGTATGCAAACAGTATACAAGAGGATGAGCTTTTGGCGCGGCAGATTTTTTTGTGTCTTCTGCGTTTGGCAAATTGATTTTTGCACGATTTTGCCTTGCCATACGCACAAAAAAAGTTTACTATAAAGATGAATAAATGTAACTATGAAAGTATCTTCATAGTTACACGAAAATTTGTGCGCTGTTATAAGCAGCAGATTGCGAGGAAAAATGAAGATAGTTGTATTAGCAGGTGGACTTAGTACAGAAAGAGATGTTTCCTTTAAAACAGGAGACATGGTTACAAAAGCATTGCGAGAGAATGGACATCAGGTTATCATGCTGGATGTTTTCATGGGATATAGTGATAAGCCGGAGGATTTGACAGGTATTTTTGACAGAACAGAAGAAGTCAGTGTAAAAGTAGAAGGAATTCCGGAAACAGCACCTGATTTGGAAAAAGTAAAAGCCCAAAGAAAAGACCAGTCAGACTGTTTCTTTGGACCGAATGTAATTGACCTTTGCCGGATGGCGGATATTGTATTTATGGCACTTCATGGTGAAAACGGTGAAAATGGCAAGATTCAGGCGGCATTTGACCTATTTGGCATCCGTTATACAGGAAGTGGTTATTTAAGCAGTGCGATTGCAATGGATAAAGGAATGGCAAAACAGTTCTTTATTGCGGATGGCATTCCAACACCGCAGGGAATTGCATTGACGAAAGAGAATCGTAAAGACAGTGCAGCAGAATTAGGTTTAAAACTTCCGGTTGTTGTAAAGCCGTGCTGCGGCGGTTCAAGTATTGGTGTTTCAATTGCAAATGATGAGGAAGAATTTAGAAACGCATTGGACGAAGCATTCCGTTGGGAAGACAGTCTGGTAATCGAAGAGTTTGTAAAAGGAAGAGAATTTTCCGTTGGAGTAATTGAATACAAAGCATTACCGGTAATTGAAATTGCTCCATTACAGGGCTTTTATGATTATAAAAATAAATATAAAGCAGGAAGTGCAGTAGAGACTTGTCCGGCTGATTTGCCAGAAGATATCAGCAAATTAATGCAGGAATATGCAGAGCGAGTAGCAAAGGTATTGGGATTGAGCACGTATTCCAGAATGGATTTCCTCTTAAATGAAAAGAATGAAATTTTCTGTTTGG
Source organism: uncultured Roseburia sp. (assembly GCA_964476275.1). Taxonomy (GTDB): domain Bacteria; phylum Bacillota; class Clostridia; order Lachnospirales; family Lachnospiraceae; genus Roseburia. The sequence goes on along the minus strand of CAYYZV010000052.1, from coordinate 10,651 downwards.
AAGCAAATACACTTCCAGGTATGACACCAACCAGTTTACTTCCACAGGAAGCAGCTGCTGTTGGAATGAATTTTAATCAGCTTTGTGAGAAATTAATTGAGATTTCATTACGAAGATATCAATAAGAGCCGTAAAAAACGGAATCAATGAAGTGCATTTGCGGGCACTACAGACGGCAGAGGGGTATGATTGTAACTATGAAGAATATGACATTGGCGAACATCGCTGCAGCCTGCGGCGGTACTTATTACGGACCGGAAGCGGATAAGACGAAAGAAATAGCGGGTGCAGTTATCGATAACCGACTGGTAGAGAAGGATTATTTGTTTATTGCGATAAAAGGAGCGAGAGTGGACGGACACAGTTTCATTCCGGCAGCCTTTGAAGCGGGAGCGCTGGCAGCATTGTCCGAATATGAATTAGAGAATTCGGCAGGTCCTTATATTTTAGTAGAATCCTGTGAAGCTGCTATGAAAAAACTGGCAGCATTCTACCGCCAGTCTTTGGATATCAAGGTAGTAGGAATTACCGGAAGCGTAGGAAAGACTAGTACAAAAGAAATGATTGCATCTGTATTGTCACAGAAATATAATGTGCTCAAAACAGAAGGAAATTTTAATAACGAAATCGGTCTGCCATTGACGATTTTTAAAATCCGCGACCAGCATGAGGTGGCAGTATTAGAGATGGGGATTTCTGATTTTGGCGAAATGCACCGTTTAGCAGAAATGGCGAATCCGGATATCTGCGTAATTACCAATATCGGACTGTGTCATTTGGAAAATCTGATTGACAGAGATGGTATTTTGAAAGCAAAGACAGAATGCTTTGCGCATATGAAGATAAATGGTGTGGCAGTTTTAAATGGAGATGATGATAAACTTTGTACACAGATTGAGGTAAATGGGCGTCCGGCAGTATTTTATGGGCTTGATGCAGGAAAAGAAGTTTATGCATCAGAGATAGAAGCAATTGGTCTGACAGGAACAAAAGCGGTGATTCATGTGCAGGAAGAAGCTTTCGAAGCAGAGATTCCAATCGCAGGTGAGCATAATGTCTACAATGCGCTGGCAGCAGTCAGTGTAGCAAGAGAATTGGGCTTGAGTACTGCAGAAATGAAACGTGGAATTGAGTCTGTACAGACCATTGGTGGAAGAAGTAATTTAATCCATAGAAATGGGCTTACGATTATTGATGACTGCTACAATGCGAATCCGGTTTCCATGAAAGCATCGATTGATGTTCTTGCAAAAGCAGAGGGAAGAAAAATAGCTGTTTTAGGTGACATGGGCGAATTGGGCGCAGATGAAAGAAAAATGCATTTTAGTGTAGGCGAGCACTTTGCGAAGAAAGGCATTGATATGCTGTTCTGTACCGGAGAGCTTTCTGCTGAAATTGTAAGTGGCGTTGTATTGGCAAGTCCGGACACTCAGATACATTATTTTAAAACAAAAGAAGAATTGATGCAGGAACTGAAAGAAACATGTCAGGAAGGAGATACCATTCTTGTGAAGGCATCTCACTTTATGAATTATCAGGAAATTGTAAAAATATTATATAGTGCCTAAATAGCAGAAATGTGTTATAATCACTTTGTTGAAAGCTTAGCAGGAAACAGAAAAAAGCATTATTAAAAAAGGAGAGAGAAAAATGGGATTTTTAACAGGTAAAACAGCCATTATTACAGGTGCAGGACGTGCCGTATTAAGTGATGGAAGATGCGGCTCTATTGGCTACGGAATTGCAACAGCATATGCAAAAGAGGGTGCAAATCTAGTTATTACAGGACGTAACGTGAAGAAATTAGAAGATGCAAAGGAAGAAATCGAGCGTCTCTATGGCGTAAAGGTGCTTATTGTACAAGCTGATGTGTGCGATGGCGCAGATAATGAAGCAGTAGTGGCAAGTGTAGTAAAGCAGGCTATTGATACATTTGGCAGAATTGATGTACTCATTAATAATGCACAGGCGTCTGCATCAGGTGTTACATTAGCAGAGCATACAACAGAGCAGTTTAACTTAGCAATGTATTCAGGACTTTATGCGGCATTCTACTACATGAAAGCATGCTATCCATATTTAAAAGAGACACAGGGAAGTGTTATTAACTTTGCGTCAGGTGCAGGCCTTTTCGGTAACTTTGGACAGTGCTCTTATGCAGCAGCAAAAGAAGGTATCCGTGGACTTACTCGCGTAGCAGCAACAGAATGGGCAAGAGATAATATCAATGTAAATATTGTTTGCCCACTTGCTTGGACCTCACAGTTAGAACAGTTTAAGAATGCTTATCCGGAAGCGTTTGAGAAAAACGTACATACACCGCCAGTTGGACACTTCGGAGATTCAGAATTAGAAATCGGACGTGTTTGTGTACAGTTGGCTTCACCAGACTTTAAATATATGACAGGTGAAACATTAACATTAGAAGGCGGATTAGGTATGCGTCCATAGTTCACAAAAAAATAAGGCAGCAACAAACACAAATATCTATAAAATCGTTTGTTGCTGCTTTTTTAGTTAAAAAAAATCTGTAACTATTCAGCGCACCATTCGCAAAATCGTCTCTTCGAGACTTTTCTTTTGCTCATGTTGTCTTCTCGCCAAAGAAATTTTCAAAAATGCATTCATTTCAGCAAGCTGAATGCCTGCATTTTATGAAAATTGCCTTGGCTCTGAATAGTTACAAAAATCTTATGAATGCAGCGCTTCATGTGCTGCATTTTTCTTTAACATTTCCTCAATGGCACGCTGGCAGTAAGCACCGATTTTTTTACGGTCTTCTTTCTCTAATTCATGAGGATAAATTGGTGTGCCGTATTCCAAAATAATGGTAGTTGGTTTTACAAAAGGGAAGTGGTCTTCAAAAATAGCGGAAGTATTTGTGAGCGCCATCGGAATAATCGGGCAGCCTGTTTTTTCTGCCATTTTAAAACTTCCTTCTTTGAAAGGTAAAACTAAGTCTTCGGTTTTATTTCTGGTACCTTCTGGGAAGATACACATTGAAATTCCATTTTTGATGTTCTCAATACCTGCTAAAATCGTCTTTAATCCCTGCTTGATGTCTGTACGATTTAAGAAGAGACAATAAAGACGCTTCATCCAAAGGTTTAGGGAAGGAACCTTTTCAATGATATCTTTGGATACATAACCGGTACGTCTTGGGCAGCGGCAGTAAGTAATCAGAATGTCAAAAAGGCTTTTGTGGTTGGCTACGTAAAGTACAGCTTTATCGGTAGGAACATTTTCTTCTCCGATAACAATGACTTTTGTGCCGCAAATCCATAAAATAATTTTAAAAACGGTTTGTACCACGCGAAGCTGACGCAAGTCCGAGGCTTCCCGGTTGAATTTTCCTAAAATCCATTCGATTCCCAGATAAGGAAGACTGAAAAGCAGGAATAAACCAATAAATAATAATGTAATTAAATATCGTAACATAAAGTGACCTTTCTTCATCTATATAGTCTGTATTCCCAATACTTGGATAAAAATCCATTGTATTATCGCTATTATATAGCCGAAGTTCAAGAAAAACAAGGAAAAAAAAGAATTTCATAAATGTTTTAGAATTTGCATAGACTATTTTGAACGGAAGCGGATCAATCAGGTAAAAGAAAACGAGGTGTGGAATCTGATACAAAAAGTTCGACAAATTATTTGCGTAGGAATGGCTATAATAATAGGAACAAATCTGTTAGCGGGCTGTTCCGTAGAAAAGACAAATCGCACAAAATTACGTGATTTGGATTATCATGTGGCTGCTAAGGAGGAGATTCCAGAGGAATTAAATCTACAGATAGAGGAAAAAAAGACGGCGGATTTTAAATTGACTTATGAAACGCCGGAATACTTATACATAGTAAGGGGGTATGGAGAACAGGCGACTGGAGGCTATAGCATTCAGGTGAAGGAACTGTATCTGACAAGTAATGCCGTATTTTTTTCTACAGAACTAATCGGCCCGCGGAAAGGAGAGAATACAGCAAAAAACCCCAGCTATCCTTATATTGTTGTAAGGACGGAGAAGGTAGATCAGAATGTTGTTTTTGAGTAACCGTTTGACAACATTTTTTTGCAATGTTATACTAAATCGGTGGTAAAGGTAAGCTGACAGTAACAGCTTAAGGAGGTAGTAGAATGCAGCAGGCAGATTTTAATAGGGTTCGTGCATCTGTACATCAGCAGTGCGGTAGTAAAGTGTTGATTCAGCTGGATCGCGGACGCAATAAAGTGGATATTCAGGAAGGTGTGATCCAGAAAGCATATCCAAGCGTTTTTACAGTATTAGTACAGGATGAACATGAGGTAAATCCACCTCAGCTGTTATCTTTTAGCTATAATGACATTATTACGAAAGACATCCGTATGACACTTTGTTAGAAGTATGAAAAAAGTAACTATTCAGTAGGGCTGTGCATTTACTGCACAGTCCGTGAGAAAGTGATTCAAGTGTGCAAAAATCCCATTGCTGAAGGCAATTTTTAATGGATTTTTGCATCGTGACTGGAAGGAACTGAACAGTTACTGAAAAAATACGTATAAAAGTCCCCTATTCCGAATAAGATGATAAAAAGCTTCGGATTGGGGGATTTTTTTTTGGAATTATCAACGATAAAATTACATAGTATGCGTCAAATCGGGAAGGCGGAAAGCCAGATTACTTTAGACGATGATTATAACGTGCCGGATTACCGGCCGGATATTGTAAAAATAATCAAAGAACAGGGAGAATTAAGATTTGATGAAATTAAGCCTGCGTTAGGGGCTGTCTGGATAAAGGGCAAGCTGATTTTCAGAGTGTTGTATCGCAGTGATCAGGAAAACGGAAAGATTAGCTGTCTGAAAGGAGAACTGCCCTTTCAGGAAAAACTGAATATGGAGGGACTTTCGGAATATGATCCGGTACATGTAACCGGAGAAATTGAAGATTTGACTGTCGGGGTGATTCATTCCAGAAAGTTAAATATACGGGCGGTGGTGGCACTAAAAGCATTGTCAGAGGCTATGAACGTGCAGGAAATATCCGATGGAATTATGGATGATGAAAATTGCATGCAGTTAAAAAAAGAAATGGAAGTGTCTCAGCTGCTATTGCTAAAACACGATATTTGCAGGCAGAAGAATGAAATTGTACTGCCATCGAGCAAACCGAATATCAGAGAAATTTTGTGGAAGAGTGTAGAGCTTAGGAATATTGGAAGCAGATTAGATAATGAAGGAATTCATCTGACAGGAGAAATTTTACTCTCGATTTTATATCAGGAAGAGGAAGAATTAGATCGGGCACAGTGGTATGAAACAACCTTGCCATTAGACTGCGGTACGGATATAGGCATGGAGAATATCGCAAATGATTCTGATATCTTTTATAAGGTTTCTATATCGGATGTTGGCAAAGAGGTGGAGGTAAAGCCGGATTATGATGGAGAAGAACGAATGCTGGTACTGGATTTGCAGCTGCATTTGTATATCAGGGTTTGGCAGGAGACAAAGAACCAGGTGCTTTTGGATGTATATTCCATAAACCAGAATTTGATTCCGAAAAGAGAGAAAGTCGGCTTCGAGCATTTACTCATGAAAAATGATGCCATATGCAAGGTGACGGAACAGATGATGTTGGAAGAGAATCAGGAAAAGATTTTACAGATTTGTTCCTGTGAGGGAAAGGCGCATATTGATGAGATGCAGCAGCGGGAAAACGGAGTATTTGTAGAAGGTACGCTGGAGGCAGAGCTGGTTTATATTACGACAGATGATCAGATGCCGGTTAGTGCAGTAAAGCAGCTATATCCGTTTGAGCAGTTAATTGAACTTCCGAAAGCGGAGCTGCCGCTGCGAATAGAGCAGGAATGCAGTGTCGTACAGCTGTCAGCGGCTATGCAGGATCAGACGCAGGCAGAAATAAAGGCTGCCATTGGAGTAAATATATTGGCATTTGCGGCAGAAGAAGCAGAGCATATAAAGGAGATAAAAGAGGAGCCATATAATATAGAAGAATTACAGCAGCTTCCGGGACTGGTGGGATATATTGTAAAGCCGGGAGACAGCATTTGGAAAATTGCAAAGAAGTATCATACAACTATGAGTGGAATTATGGAGACGAACCAGAAAAAGGATGAGAATTTACAGATAGGGGAAAAACTTTTAATTGTGAAGAATGTATAACTATGAATTCTTAATTTTTTATTCTTGAGAGAAAATATGATGGAAAGTAAGTAAAAGTTGTGATAAAATGGGTGTGGCAGTGTTGTTACACCCATTTTAGGATTAGGAATAGACGAATGAGAAGAAAATTATATTTACATAAACGTATGATATCAGCATTATTGCTTTTTGCAATGCTGGCAGCAGGAGTTACTACGTCGTATGGTTCAGCATTAGAGGATGCTAAGGACAAGCGTGATGAGGCACAGCAGAAATTAGATCAAGTGAATAAAGAGATTGCAGCGATTAACCAGAAACAGGATGCACTGCAGGCAGAGATGGATGCCTATGATGAGGAACTGATGGCGTTATTAACGGATTTGACGTTATTAGAAGAAGATATCATGTATAAAGAAGCAGAAATTGAGCAGGCGGAAATGGATTTGGCTGCGGCAGAAGAAAAAGCAGCAGAACAGTATGCTTCTATGAAGCTTCGTATTCAATATATGTATGAAAACAGCAATGGTTCACTTTGGACAACTTTGGTTGCATCTGACAGCTTTACGGATGCATTAAACCGTGCAGAGTATATCACGGATGTATATGAGTATGACAGAAATCAGTTGACGGAGTATCAGGAAACGGTACAGGAAGTAACAGATTTAAAGGCAAAGCTGGACGGAGAGCGAATCGAGTTAGGAGAACTGCAGGTAAATATGCAGGAGCAGCAGAGTCAATTGGAGGCATTAATTGCCAGAAGTGAAGCTCAAATGGAAGGCATTAAAGAACAGATGGCAGATGCTTCTGCGTTGGCGAAACAATATGCAAAAACGATTAAACAGCAGAATCAGGTGATTGCAACAGAAGAGGCACGTATTGCAGCAGAACAGGCAGCAGCACAGCAGGCGGCAGCACAGCAGGCGTCAAATGGTTCCGCAGGCAGCAGCTCCGGCGGATTGACGAGTGGTTTAAATCCGTCTTACAGCACCGGAGTCAGTGGCCAGGATGTCGTGAATTATGCCAGCCAGTTTGTGGGAAATCCATATGTGTTTGGAGGAACCAGCTTAACAAATGGCTGTGACTGTTCTTATTTTACAATGGCATGCTTCGGGTACTTTGGAATTTCATTGCCAAGAACCTCTTATGCACAGAGAAGCAGCGGTCAGGCAGTGAGCTATGCAAATGCGAAAGCCGGAGATATTATCTGTTATGCAGGTCATGTGGCAATTTATATGGGAAATGGTCAGATTGTACATGCGGCTAATTCAAGACTGGGTATCTGCTATGGAACTGCAACTTATCGAACAATTGTAGCAGTAAGAAGAGTATTGTAAGTAATAGGCTGTAGAAAAATGTTTTTTACATTTTTCTGCGGCTTTTATTGAATATCAAGAGGGTGATTGAATGAAAAGGAGATTGTATGTTACTGTTATTCTAGTGGTATTGGTCATTCTGACGGGGATGGAAGCGTATCGTACTTATACAAATCGTCAGGGGTTGGTATATGCAGAATCGTTATCTGAGGTGGCAGTCACTGTGGACGGAAAAGAACTGACACTTTTTGATATGGCGTTTTATGTGGCTTATCAGGAGAAAGAGGTACAGAAGGATGCGGTTATTTATAATAAAGAAAAGCCGTATAGATACTGGAATGCCCACACAAATGGTCAGTTTGTGAGGCGTGTAGCAGAACAGGCAGTTGTAGATATGGCTGTGCATGATGAGATATTTTATCAGATGGCAGAGCAGGCAGAGCTAGAATTGGATGAAGCGGAAGAGGCATATCTTGCAAATGAAGTATATGATTTTTGCTCGGATGTAACAAAGGAGCAGCTTGCGCAGCTGGGAGTTACAGCAGCTGATATGGAAGCGGCAATGAGAAAAATTGCATTGGCAAATAAATATCAAAGTATCTTGTCACAGATGGAAGAGGTAGATTATACGGAGTATAATTATACGGAAAGTGCCTATCAGAAGCTTTTGGAGGAACATGAGATAATTATAAATGAAAATATCTGGGATAGAATTTCGGTAGGAAATATTACAGTAAATTATAATAAGAAAGGAAATGCATTGTTCAGTGAATCTGTACAATGGTAGAGAAATTTTAAATTATGGCAGGAAAGATTGGAAGAAATGATCCGTGTTGGTGTGGAAGCGGACGCAAGTATAAGAGCTGTCACGCAGCATTTGATGAAAAGATTGCAAAATATAAAGCAGCAGGGCATGTGGTTCCAAAAAGAGAGATTATCAAAACTCCGGAACAGATAGCGGGAATTAAAGAAAGCTGTAAGATTAATATTGCAGTATTAGACTATATCGAAGAACATATTCATGAAGGAATGAATACCGCAGAAATTGATAAATGGGTATATGATATTACGACAAGTATGGGCGGAATTCCGGCACCATTGAATTATAAGGGATATCCTTACAGTGTTTGTGTATCTGTAAATGATCAGGTATGCCATGGATTTCCGTCAGAAGATGTGATTCTAAAATCAGGAGACATTGTAAATGTAGATTGTTCCACAATTTTAAATGGATATTTTTCGGATTCTTCCAGAATGTTTTGCATTGGTGAAGTAAGTGAAGAAAAGAAACGTTTGGTTGAAGTAACAAAGGAATGCGTGGAAATTGGTTTAAAAGAAGTAAAGCCTTGGGGATTTTTAGGTGATATGGGACAGGCTGTACATGACCATGCGTTTGCAAATGGTTATACAGTTGTCAGAGAAATCGGCGGACATGGTGTGGGATTAGCGTTCCATGAAGATCCTTGGGTAGGCTATAACAGTAAACGCGGTACGGAGATGCTTTTAGTTCCAGGCATGATTTTTACGATTGAACCGATGGTGAATATGGGAAAAGTGGATATTTGTATCGATAAAAAGAATGACTGGGAGGTTTATACCGAAGATGGAAAACCATCTGCCCAGTGGGAGATTATGGTGCTTGTAACAGAAGACGGTTATGAAGTGCTGTGCTGGTAGGAGAAACGAATGGCAGGAAAGAAATCTAAAACAAAGAAACCAAAAATAAACGAATCAAAAATGAAGAAACCGGAAATAAAAACCCAGAACCAGATAACTGGAGACTGGCTGTATTTTTGTCCACAGGAAATTACGATAAGAATGATTTATGAAATTCTTAAAGAATTGAAAAATGTGGAAATATGGGAAGAAGCAGGTGTGTTGGAAATTCCATTAGGAGAGAAAGGTTCTTTTGACGTAGAAGCAGTGCAGATTCATCCAAAGGATGAGGTGACACAGCAGTTCGCAAAGGAGCAGGGAGCGAAAAGTGTCTTTTTGGTGACGTTTTCGCCAGAGGATTATGAAGGGGCAAAAACTCTTATGAAGCAGATTTTAGATAAGTTTGGTGGACTTTTCTGTGGTGATACAGAGGATTTTGCACCGCAAGTGAGGTAGGAATATGAGTTTGTCACCAGTATTTTTGATGAAATTTAAAAATACCGTAGAACGGATTCTTCATGTGCGCGGAAATTATAATGGCGGCATTTTGGAAATGGCAGTGATTTTGGATCACAATGTGAGCCGTGAAACGGTGCAGGAGCTGGTTCCGGAGCTTTTTCGTACTTTGAAAATGCATAGCGAAGTATTTCGGAATGTTCGTTTAAATATGATCCAGTGGGAGTCGGATGAGATAATTACAAATCAGGTTACGCCAATGTCTATGGCAGGATTATCTTCTTTTTATGAAGGGTACAAATGCCAGCCTATGAAAAAGGATTGGATGAAATTGGTGCAGTATTTGAAGATGTTTCAGGCGCGTTCTAAATTGATCATATTGATTACAGACGATAAAAATAGAGAAGAGATATCGGAAAATTTAAAAATGGCAATGCAGCCGTTTTTAGATAAGAAATTGATGCAGGTGGTTGTCGGAGATGAATTAGAGATTCGATATCGGTAGGAAAAAGAATCTGATAATAGAAAACATTTGTTGATGAAAGTATTTATTAATCAAAATCATTTATTTATGAAAGAAGAAAAGAGGACAGCAGTTATGGAAAGAAGAATTTCAGGACACACAGGGTTATTAGCATTGATTGGTTCACCGGTAGGACATTCCGGTTCACCGGCAATGTATAATTATAGTTTTGAAAAATTGGGATTAGACTATGCTTATGTTGCATTCGATATTAAAATTGATGAAGTTGCAGACGCAATTGCGGCGATGAAAACCTTTAAAATGCGTGGCTGTAATGTGACGATGCCTTGTAAGACAGAGGTTGTAAAGCATATGGATGAGCTTTCGCCGGCGGCTAAGATTATTGGTGCAGTAAATACGATTGTAAATGATAATGGAAAGCTGACAGGACATATGACAGATGGTGAAGGTTTTGTGAAAAATTTACTTGATCATGGTGTAGAGGTAAAAGGAAAGAAAATTACCGTTGCCGGCGGCGGCGGAGCAGCGACAGCCATTCAGGTGCAGTGTGCATTAGATGGTGCCAGAGAAATTTCTATTTTTAATATTAAGGATGATT
>CAYYZV010000051.1:0-13020 GCA_964476275.1 uncultured Roseburia sp. | reverse complement strand
GTATGTAGGTATGACAGGGCATACCATTTAGCAGGTATTGTTTATTTGTTTCTTCATTTATATTTCATGTGAAATAAAGTCAGATGTGTGTCAAAATTAATTATAACACAGCGAGGTATAGATAAAGTCCTAAAAAGACATATATCCAATGCATATTTACTCATAAAATGCATTGGATATATGTCTTAAAAATAATTATACAACCTGAAATCGAAACTGTCAGTCATAAATTATAACATCATTTATTGTATTATCTTCTCAACGTTTTCACAAGTCTCAATGCTTCACTTGCCTGATCTTTTTTTACCCAAAAACAGTATACATACTTCGCCATTCCTACCTGTCCTATTGTCGCTGCATCCATAGCATTCCGTCGATAAATATCTTTACATTTTACTGTATAATCAATGCCGTGCCGGCAAAAAGCTTCCTGAATAGCGTTTCGTTTTTCTATATCGCTTGTTTCTGTGATTTTTGTTCTAAATAATCCATCAAACATACTCATTTCTCCATGAAATTCAATTTTCACTTTTATTATAACATAATCCATTCAAAAAGGTGAACCCTGCATAATATTTTATATAATATACAGATGTTTCCTTGTTACTGTTCACTCGTACCTCGTAAACAGTAACGATTCGCAGGCTCATTTAAAGTTTTGCTACGCAAAAGGAGCCTGCTCATTACACAAAATGAAAGAATTAAATGATATTCTTACAAATATGGGTGTTTGTATCGTGATAGAAGATTTACCAGAATCAGATTCAAAACAGAAGTGTGTTAAAATTAATTATGACAAATTTGAGTTCGAAAAAATTAGGGCAAGAGGGGCTGGAAGACCGAGTAAAAGAATGAAAAAGACGGTAAAAACAGAAGAAATTTGTAAACGTATGAAAAATGAAACAGCATCACAAGTTGCAGAAGATTTGGGAATAAGCAGGGAAACATTGTACCGGAAATTAAGAGCTGCAAAACAATATGGTTATGAGTACCTATAAAAAGATTTACAACAGGTAGGAATTATGGATTTAAGAAATCAGAAAATAGATGTAATCAGAAGTAAACGAAAGACAGTGGCCATTCAGATTAAGAATGATGGAACAATTTGTATACGTGCACCGTATACCATAAAAAACATGGAACTTCAGCGTCTTTTAAAAGAAAAAGAAACATGGATTTTAAAGAATCTGAAAAAGATGGAAGAAAAACAGTTACGATGTGAAAATATAGAGAAATTGTCACAGGAAGAGATACAAAGACTTGCGGATCTTGCATTAAAGGTGATTCCGGATAAAGTCCGGTATTATGCAGAAATCATGCAGGTTTCTTATGGAAAGATTACCATCCGGAATCAGAAAACAAGATGGGGAAGCTGCAGTGCAAAGGGTAATCTTAATTTTAACTGTCTGCTCATGCTGGTTCCGGAAGAAGTAGTAAATTATGTGGTTGTACATGAGCTTTGTCATTTATTAGAGATGAATCATTCTAAAGCGTTTTGGAAAAAGGTAGAACAGATTTTTCCCGATTACAAGGTACATAGGGACTGGCTGAAAGAACATGGAAGTGATATTATAAACCGTATGAGATAGGTTGTATATTTTAAGAAAAGAGGATTTGATATGGGATTTGATAAAGCAAAGGAACATATTGTAAAATTTCATTTAGAGGACAGAATCATGGAATTTCCGGTATCTTCTGCTACGGTCAAAGAGGCTGCAAAGGCAGTCGGAAGCAGTGAAGCGGAAATAGCGAAAACGCTTTCATTTCTTGTGGAAGAAAAACCAGTATTAATTGTAGCGGCAGGGGATGCTCGTATTAATAATGCTAAATTTAAGGCTGAATTTCATACAAAAGCAAAAATGATTCCGGCAGAGTCGGTTGAGATACTAACAGGACATGCCATAGGTGGTGTCTGTCCATTTGGAGTCAATGAAGAAGTGGAAGTATATCTGGATGAATCGTTAAAACGTTTTTCCATCATATATCCGGCATGCGGAAGTTCGAACAGTGCGGTGAAACTGTCGATTGAAGAGTTGGAATGCACTTCACAATATAAAAAGTGGATTGATGTATGTAAAGTATAAATAGAAATTGTAATGTGAATAAACGTATGATTTTTGTAATGAAAGCTGTTGTGGTGTGCTAAAATTAATTTTGACACATTTCATAATCGTTATATAACGGTAAAATAGATAAAAAATACAGGTAAATATGAAAAAACAGGAGAAAAAGTGATGGAAACTATAACAAGAGAGAAAGCATTTGAATTATTGAAAAAATATATTGAAGATACCTTTCATATCCAGCATGCTCTAACAGTGGAAGCTGTTATGAAATGGTATGCAAAAGAATTGGGATATGGAGAAGATGCAGAATACTGGGGAAATGTAGGACTTCTGCATGACATAGATTTTGGTTTATATCCAAAGGAACACTGCTTAAAAGCACCGGAATTATTGAAAGAAGCAGGTGTTTCAGAAGCTATGATTCACAGTATTGTATCACACGGTTACGGAATAACAATGGAATGTGGTATAACGATTGATGTGGCACCGGAGCATGAGATGGAAAAGGTGTTGTTTGCAGCTGATGAGCTTACGGGGCTTATCTGGGCAGCTACGCTTATGCGTCCGTCAAGAAGTGCGAAAGATATGGAATTAAAGTCGTTAAAAAAGAAATTTAAAAGTAAAAGTTTTGCTGCAGGCTGTTCCAGAGAAGTGATTGAGCGTGGAGCAGAGCAGTTGGGATGGACATTAGAAAAACTTCTTGAAATGACACTTCAGGCTATAGCAGATAGTGAAGATGAAATTAACGAAGCGATGCTGGCAGAATAGAGTTAGAAAATGGGGGTAGAGAAGAATGAATGATACATTAAAAGTATTGGAAATGAGAAGAAGCTGTAGAAATTTCAAACCGGATATGGTGGAAAAAGAAAAATTGGAAGCAATTATTAAGGCAGGAACCTATGCTGCAACAGGCAGGGGTAAACAGTCTCCGATTATTATTGCGGTAACAAATAAGGAACTGCGGGATAAAATTTCAGAAGAGAATCGTAAAATTGGCGGATGGGAAGCAGGCTTCGATCCATTTTATGGGGCACCGGTTATTTTAATTGTACTGGCAGATAAGGCAGTACCTACCTATTTGTATGATGGCTCACTCGTAATGGGAAATTTAATGAATGCAGCAGAAAGTTTAGGAGTTTCAAGTATCTGGATTCACCGGGCAAAGGAAGAGTTTGAATCAGATTTTGGAAAAGAGATTTTAGCAAGTCTTGGAATCACCGGAGAATATGAAGGAATCGGGCACTGTGCGCTTGGATATGTAGCAGAACCATTAAAAGAAGCAGCACCTAGAAAAGAAAATTATGTGTACCGTATATAATTAAGGAAGAAATTCATTTTGGGAGAGATTAGTAATGCAGTATCGTAACGATAAATACGGAAATAAAATATCTGTACTGGGATATGGTTGTATGCGTTTTTCAAAGAACGGTGGAAAAATTGATTTGACAAAAGCAGAACAGGAAATCATGGCTGCATATGAAAATGGCGTGAATTATTATGATACTGCATACATCTATCCGGGCAGTGAGTCCGCTTTGGGTACAATTTTAGAACGGAATGGTATTCGCAAGAAGGTTTACATTGCCACAAAATTGCCTCATTATATGATTAAGTCGAAGGAAGATGCAGAAAAATATTTTCAGGAAGAATTAAAACGTCTTCGGACCGATTATGTGGATTATTATTTGATGCACATGCTGACGGATGTAAAAACATGGTTTACAGAAAAAGAGGAGGCTTTGCTGCAGGAAGTAGTAAAGGCGTTGAATGAACAGATGAAAGTAGGCTGTACCGGATGCGGATATTGTATGCCGTGTCCGAAAAATGTAGATATTCCGGGAACATTTGCGGCGTACAATAAGCGTTATCTTGACGGAAAAATGAGTGCATTGTTCGAATATATGATGTGCACACTTATTCGGAAAGATGCAACATCCGCATCAAACTGTATTAGTTGTGGAAAATGTGAAAAACACTGTTCGCAGCACATTGAAATACGGAAAGAGCTTTTGAGTGCAAAAAAGGAACTGGAAGGACCAGTATACAAACTGGCGAAAAAGATCGTGCCAAAATTTATGAAATTATAAGGTGTAGAAGTAGAATGGAATTAAAGGTTAAAACATTTAAAGAGCTGACAACAGGAGAGTTATACGAAATATTGAAATCGAGGGCAGAAATTTTTGTTGTTGAGCAGAACTGTATTTATCAGGATTTAGATGATATCGATTATAAAAGTATACATGTGTTTTATCAGAACGAAGAGGGCAGAGTGACGGCATACCTGCGTTTGTTTTATAATGAAAATATAAATATGGTGCAGATGGGAAGGGTACTTACTTTAAGACATGGAGCAGGTTTTGGAAAAAAGATTTTACAGGAAGGCATTAAAATCGCGGAGATTAGGATGCAGGCAGAAAAAATCTATATTGAAGCACAGAAGTACGCGACAGGATTTTATGAGCAGTTTGGATTTAAAATTGGTTCAGACGAATTTTTAGAAGATGGCATACCTCATGTAAAAATGATTCGGGTACTATAAATTCGAATGATTAAAGTGTCAGATCTGAATTTGGTTTAAACCAGAGGGAGCAAAAGATGCAAACAAGACAGGATGTATTAAATTATGGTCTTTCTTTTCCTGATACCTATCAGGATGCGCCATTTCATGATGAGAACTGGCAGCTTGTAAGAGTTCGAAAGAACAAAAAAGTCTTTTTATGGACTTACGAAAGAAATGGCTGTTTGTGCATAAACATAAAAGTAGATCCGGAGTGGCGGGATTTTTGGAGAAATACATATAAATCTGTATTACCGGGGTATCATCAGAATAAAGAACATTGGAACACTGTAATTTTGGATGGAACAGTACTGGAAGAAGAACTAAAGAGAATGATAGCGGAGAGTTATGATTTGGTTGTGAAATAAAGGAGAGCCGGGAAAAGTAGAAAACCTAACATTGTCATTAAGTTATATTTTTAATCATCAAATTAGACCGGCTCTCAAATTAGGAGTGTCATTAAATTTGGAGACGCTCTTAACCGAGTTACCTAAATCCTTTACTAATTGTAAAGAGTTGTTAAGCAGTTACACAAAGTACAGATTCAGCTTCGAGATACTCATCTTCAGTGTATCCAATTTTCAAAACAAACTCCTTTGAACATCCTTCTTTAAGCATGGCTTGAATTTTTTCAATTCGTTCCATTTTTAATGCCTCATCAACGGCAAGTTTTTCATATTTCTGCATAACTTCACACACAGCCTGAGCACCTCCTTCGGTTTCTTTTAAGCGTTTTACTTCTGATGATAGAGCAGGAAATTTTGGATTTTTGACCTCTTTTTTTGTAAAGCATGCCATTAAGTCAGCTATATCCGTTCCATCATTAATTACTGTATTTACGAATATTTCATGTAGTCCATCGTCAATTACATCTCCGGTTTCATGGAGAACTTTTTCAACGTGATATATTGTCTTATTCTTATTTAGAAAATCGAATTCTGATATATAGATAATGTATAGTTCAATTACATCCTCGAATCTGTCCCCTGGATTCGAATCTTTTACCGTAATACTCGCAGCATTAAATCTTGCTCGTTTCAAATGATTGTCATTATCAGAGCGTTGTACTTCTATATTGCATTTGGTTCCGTTTCCTAACGTACAAAGAGCATCTAGCCTTACGGAACGTCCATATAGGTTTCGTTCATCTGCCTGGGTAATTACATCATTTACAATTAATGCATTATCCTGGAGAATAACTCTGAGCATTTCCTGGCAAACTTCACGTTTTTGTGCAAGTACTTCAAAAAATACATCGTCAATGGGGCGAAGGTCTCGCACCTTTTCAAGTTTTTCTTTAGCAGTTAAATTCATCAAGTCCTCCATTTCCCTGTAATAGCAGATACCTATATAAACAGGGAAGAATTTTATGGGTAGCCCTAATTGTTTATCTCACCGATAAAAGTAAAAGAGATAATCCTTTCTTTTTCGATAAATCCGTTTTTCTATTCTTTTCATATCTATATGTATATTGTATGTAAGAATATACGGAAATAACAAACTTTTTTATTAGAAAGAGTATTTTGTCTTGACAGGTATTTTATGGATTTATGTTCTAAATAGAACACAGACCATTGGATTTTTGTTTTTCTAAAAACATTATACCATAATATCTCCAACAAATCACAACTTTTTGCTGGAATGTTTCTGTATTTATAGGCAGAAATAATAGTAGCTGGTAAGAAGATGTAGAATGAACATAGTGAATTTCATCAACAATAAAGATTTATTTGAAAATAGGATAGAAGATAGAGTTGGATTGCTCAATCCTCTACCTTATTCTACGAAGCGAAGACCGCTATCTACGGTAAGATTGTTTACTTTCGTTTCTTTTGCTTGTTAAAATTTATATAAAATAATTGCTTGAAATAGATAAAGGAGGATTTTTTATGGAGCAGAGAAAAATAGGGCAATTTATAGCAGAATTAAGAAAAGAGCAGGAATTGACACAGCAGGAATTAGCGGATCGGATTAGCGTTAGTAATAAAACTGTCTCTAAGTGGGAGTGTGGAAACGGCATGCCGGATATTTCTTCGATTATTCCATTATGTCAGGTATTGAATATTACAGTAAACGAATTAATTGCCGGAGAACGTCTGACACAGGATAATTATTCACAGAAAGCGGATGAAAATATGATGCACTTTATGGAGAAAGAAGAAAAGCAGCAGAAAAAGAGCACGCTTTTTTCCTTGCTTATCATAACAGTATCAGTATTGTATTTTTTGTGGTTTACCATATTTTCTTGTTTTGGTAATAGTATGTGGTCGCGTTTCATAGATGCAGGCGGATTGGTCAGCATGGTACTGATTACATTTTTATTTTTGCTGTGTATGAGGTTAATCATTCCGTTTTTACAGGCGTTTTCGATTTTATTAAATAGAAAAGAATTTTCGGAAAAACAATGTTTTTTATCATATCAGGCAGTTAAAACGACGCGTACAGTATGGCTTAGCACAGGAATATTAATAACAGTTATATATTTAAGTGCTATGATACCAATAGGAGATGATATTGTACTTATGTTAGATTATTTGAGATATACATTCCCTCTGGTAATTAGTGGTTTCTTATATGGAATGGCAGGATATTTACTGTTACTTCCGATCCAAATGAAATTAGAGTTTGTACAGCATGGTTTTTAATAGATATAAAATATGGAGAAAAAGTTTTGGCACTTTCTGTTTTGGCGGCGGAGAGTGCCATTTATAATGATGGAAAACAGTAACTTGAAAAATATTTGAAAAAAATATTTTAAAATTTGAATACAAATGAAAAGCTGATTCGTTATATAAAGTGAAAACACTTATGGGAGGTGGAAAAAATAGATGCAAAAGACAATTTTATAAGACTGATTCATCAATATCAGAATTTGATTTTTTCCATTTGTCTGAAGCTGACAGGTGATTATTTCGTGGCAGAAGATTTGGCACAGGAAACGTTTGTAACAGCTTATCAGCACTGGCAGGAATTTGATGGGGAAAATGTAAAGGCGTGGCTGTGCCGGATTGCCAGTAATAAAGCGATTGATTATCAGCGTTCTGCTGCAAGAAGGATGGTTCCGACCGCAGAGGAAGAATTGCCAAAGAAACATCTGATTGATTATACTGAGCCGGTTCAAAAAGTATTAAATAAAGAAATAGTAGAGGAACTGAAAAAACGCTGTAATGAACTTCCGCCGCCGTATAATCGGATTGCATTACAATACTTTCTGGAAGGGAAATCTGCAAAAGAAATTTCGGAACAGTCAAATGTAAATCTACATACGGTTCAGACCCAGATTTATCGTGCCAGGGAAAAATTGAAGAATTCATTTGGAAAGGAGCTGCTGAGGGAATGAAGATGGAAGAAACGTATTTATCCGACGAGGAGCTGGATTTATTAATTTTGGAGATAGAACAAAACGAACTGGTATCGACACCTCCGGGATTTGCAGATGAGATTCTGACAAGGATAGGGAAACAACAGGAGCAGGAAAACATATCGCTATCAGCCAAGGAAAATAAAAGAATAGAATTTCGAAGATATTGTTTACGGGTGATTACTTCAGTGGCTGCTGCAGTCGCACTGGTATTTTTTATACCTGAGGCAGAGATGGCAGAAGCCCGCAGTATACCGGAAAGAGAGGCAGTGGTTGGCGAAGTCATTACCAGAGAAAAGGCATTAGATGATACCGGAATGATTACGAAGATTTGGAAGGAATTAAATATGAAAATAGGAGGATTATCAAATGAAACAGAAAAAAAAGAATAAGTTTTACACATTTATATTTTCTTTTATGCCGGGGGCGGCAGAGATGTATATGGGATTTATGAGAAAAGGAGTCAGCCTGATGGGGATGTTTTTGCTCAGTATTGTAATTACTGTTGTCCTGCGGTTAGATGTATTAGCTTTTGCGGCAGTTTTGGTATGGTGCTACAGCTTTTTTCACGCTAGAAATCTTGCAGCCAGCGATGATGTAATCTTTGAAGAATTAGAGGATGATTATATCTGGGCATCTTTTGTGGGTGAAAGAAATATCCGGTTTTCGAATCCTGCACTTCGCAGATGGGGAGCCTGGATTATAATTGTATTTGGTGTGGTTATGCTGTGGCAGAACTTTTCATCCATCCTTTACCGCCTTATTCCGGATAGTCTGTGGGAGATATTGGCACCTATTGTACAGCAGGTACCGGAAGTCGCGATTGCATTATTGTTAATATATGTCGGTATACAGATGATAAAAGGAAAAAAGGAGGAGTTAGATGGAGACAGCAAATAATAGGGTTACATGCCGTATACATCGCGTAGGAACTGTTACTGCAGGAGTAAGCATGGTTGTATTCGGAAGTTTATTACTCATTCACTCGATATTTGATTTCATTGATTATCAAATGGTTTTTTCGCTATGGCCGCTTATTTTAATAGGGCTTGGTGTAGAATTACTGCTTTCAAATTTTTCGGAAAAAAGAATGGTTTATGACAAAGGGGCAGTTGTTTTACTGATGATTATGATGTTTTTTGCAATTGGAATGGCTGTGGCAGAAGTTTGTATGGAAGCTACAGAATTGTATATGATAAACGGATTCATGTGATAAATTCATTTAATAAAATATTTTGTATAGAATTTCGAACCAAACAAAAAGTTATGACAATGTATTAGTGAAGGGCAAAACAAATCCCTTATAGCGTGCGTTAATATGTGGAGAATTGTGTGGTATAGGAATGACAGAATTTGAGTTAGAACAGTGTATTAATGAGTATGGGAAAGAAATTTACTCATTTTGTAAACATCTAACCTGTAATCAGCAGGAAGCAGATGATTTGTATCAGGATACATTTTTAAAAGCGGTAGAGCTGCAGCAGAGAATTAGCTGGAAGGAAAATCCCAAAAGTTACCTTCTTTCGATAGCAGTCCGGATTTGGAAAAATCGGAAGAAAAAGATTGCTTGGAGAAAGCGGATTGCACCAATGGAAATGTTGGTAGAAGGACGGGATGAAGGTGGCATGGGTGATGTAGAAATATCGCCGGAAGAAAAGTATCTTGTTCTTGAAGAAGAGAAGATAGTACAGGCTGCAGTGGATAAATTGCCGGAAAAATTAAAGGTGTGCATCCTGCTTTTTTATATGGAAGAATTGTCGGTACGACAGATTGCAAAAGTTCTGAAAGTTCCGGAGGGAACGGTGAAAAGCCGGCTGTATCAGGCAAGAAAACAATTAGAAAATGAATTGGAGAGTGTTTTATGAAGCGAGATTATGACGAATTATTAAAACAGGCCCTTGCTCCAACAGAAGAGCCGGGTTTACGGCTCAATCAAAGAATATTACGTCAAGTAAGGGAGAAAGAACGAATGGAAAAGAGAACTTATAAAAGATTTCCGGCAGCAGTTTTGTTATCAGCAATTGTTCTAGGGACAGGAACACTGACAGCGGCTGCTGCATGGAAGTATCTGATGCCAAATAAGGTGGCAGAACAGGCAGGAGATGAGAAGCTGGCAGAGGCATTTCTTGATGAGGATGCAGTTTTCGTAAATGAAACACAAAGCTATGATGGATACCATATTACCTTTTTAGGGATTGTATCCGGAAAAAATTTAACAGAACAGATTCATGTGAAAAATGGTGTGATACGTGCAGATAAAAGTCACATTGTTGTAGCCATTGAAAAGGCAGACGGTACGCCAATGCCAAATACATCAGAAGATGCATACAGCAAGCAGAGCTTTTTCGTGTCACCATTTATTAAAGGATATCATCCGGCAGAATATAATGCTTTCTTTTTCGGAGGCGGTTATACGGATATAGTAGAAGATGGTATACTTTACCGTATTATGGAATGTGACAACATGGAAATGTTTGCAGACTGTGGGTTATACCTTGGAGTGATAGACAATACCTTTTATCGCAGGGAAGCTTACATCTATGATGAGGTTACCGGAGAAATTACAAGGAACGAGGGTTATGAGGGTGTGAATGCATTGTTTCAGCTGCCAATCGACGTGGCAAAGGCTGATCCGGAGGCTGCAAAGGTTTATCTGGAAAGTCTCCTTTCTGAGGAAGGGGATGATGTAGAGGTTGCAACGGAGGAAACAGAAATAGATGCATGGATGTCACAGCTGACACCGGAAAATATTGATGAGTTTGCAGTATGCGTAGATCATACCATTCAGGTATTGACTGTTGATGAAGATGGATACCTTAATGTGTCACCGTATGAAGTAGAAGGGCGCGGCGGCAGTGAAGGAAGCAGTATTTTAGCTTCATGGGCGTTTGAGGATAGAGGATATGGCATGGCAGATCAGTTTGGTTATTGTCATTCGGGAACCTTTGATACCTTAAGAATAGAAACTTTTACAAAAAATGAAGATGGTACATATACTTTTGCAGTATATATTCCGAAAGAATAAATAGTAGGCAAATAAATACCAAAAGAACAGCTAATCCTAAGAATTTTTTGAGATTGGCTGTTTTTGTATTTTTAATTTTAACTGTATTATTAATTGTGTGCAGATTATAATAAATATGTTAGGTATTTGAAAAGATACATTTATAATATTGACATAGCCGAACGGCAAATATTATAATAAATTCAATAGAAATTAGCCGAACGACATAATTATTAAAATCACTTAGAAAATTAGCCGAACGGCATAAAATGGAGGGTGTATGAAAATTAATGATTCTAAATCACTGGGTCAGGCGATTCGCGAGAGAAGAAAAGAATTGAACTATACACAAGCTTATTTATCTGAATTTACGGGTCTTTCCGTAACTTTTATTTCTGATTTAGAACGGGGAAAACCAACAGCAGAGCTTGAAAAAACGATTAGGCTTGTAAATATTTTAGGAATGGATTTGCTGGTTGAAAGACGGGGATGACAGGATGAGAAGATTATCGGTTTATATTGAAATTAATGGTACTAAGAAATACGTAGGGGAGATTGTTGGAAAAGATTCAAATGATGCCTGTTTTGCATATGCAGATACTTATATGAAAAATCCAGATCACAGGGCTATTTCCATTGGCTTACCATTAGAAGAAAAAAGATTTGATGCACTGCGTACCAGAATTTTTTTTGAAGGTTTGCTTCCAGAGGGATTTACAAGAAGATGTGTGGCTGAGTGGATGCATTTGGACGAAAATGATTATGTGTCTATCTTATCTGCTTTAGGCAGGGAATGTTTAGGCGCAATTAAAATAGTAGATGATTCAGATGAAAAGCTCATCCCTGAATATCGGGAGCTTTCCGCAGAAGAAGTGTATGCACTTGCAAATGAAGGTGCAACGGAGTCAGCAGAGCTGGTTACAAAATCTCATTTATCTTTGACGGGCGCATCCGGCAAAGTGGGATTATATTATAACGAAAGCGAAGAAAAATGGTATTTGCCAATTGGAGAAGCACCAAGTACACATATTGTAAAGCAGAGTCATGTGAGACTGAAGAAAATTGTTGCAAATGAACAATTGTGTCTTTTGACAGCAAAATATCTCGGAATTGAAATTCCGGAAAGTTTTATTGTAACAACTGATGGTAAGGATGATGAAGCAGTTCTTTTTGCAACAAAGCGATACGATAGAAAATTTATGAAAGATGCGAAAGTGATTGACGGACTTTTGGTACCACATAGACTCCATCAGGAAGATTTTGCACAGGCACTGGGAATTCCGGCATCCAATAAATATGAAAAGAATAATGAAGGTTATATGAAAATGCTTTTCGATGTACTTCGCTCACATTCAGTCGATCCAATGACTGATTCATTAAAATTATGGGATATTTGTGTGTTCAATTACTTGATAGGAAATACAGATAATCATATCAAGAATCTCTCATTACTTTATGGAGAAGATTTAAAAAGTGTTCGTCTGGCACCGGCATATGATATTATTAGTACAATGATTTATAAAAGCAGTACAGAAAACATGGCATTAAGTATCAATGGTAGTTGTAATATCAATGAAATTACAAGAGAATCTTTCGAAAAGGCAGCAACTCAGGTTGGAATTGGAACGAAAGTAGCAATGAAGAGATTTGATGCTATGGTAAATGGATTCACAGATGCAATTAATCGGGCAAAAAAAGAATTGAAGGAGCAAGGATTTGATCAAGTGGAACAGATTTGTGAGTTGATAATGGAAAAAGGTGGGATAAAGAAAATAAGGTAATTATATCCTGCCAAGATATGAAAACAGCAAGAGAGCAATTACTTTGTGGCAGTGTATCTCTAATTCTGTTGGATATAAATCTGCCTGACGGAAATGGGCTTCAACTGTTAAGAGAGGAACGGAACAAAAGCTGTTGCAATAAAACGTTTGCGGGATAAACTGGGAGCACATGAATATATCAAAACCGTTTATGGTATTGGTTATAGCTGGGTAAAAAAAGATGAATGAAATAGGTTGGATTTTTGTACTGC
>CAYYZV010000050.1:0-13197 GCA_964476275.1 uncultured Roseburia sp. | reverse complement strand
ACCCACCAGAAAAGCGACAGTGCCAGCAGTGCGCAGATAAAATCCACCGCACGTTTCAGCTTCATATAGTTTTTTTGTGATGCAGAAAATGTCATAAGCCCCTCCTTTATTTATGTTCCTGAATAGAGTAAGTCGGTACAATGCGCTGTACCCATTCTCTAATATCCTTTGGCTCCGTTACTACATATTCTTTTATTTCTTCCAGCTGACGTAAGAATCTTTCTTCATCCATCTGAATTGGCTTTCCGATGTGAATCAGTTTATTTGCAGTATCCTGCATTCCTTCCTCTTTCATCAGCATTTCTTCGTATAATTTTTCTCCCGGACGAAGTCCTGTGAATGTAATCTGAATATCTTCATTCGGTTTATGACCGGATAAAAGAATCAGGTTTCTGGCAAGATCTACGATCTTAACCGGCTCACCCATATCCAAAATGAAAATCTCTCCGCCTTTTGCATATGCACCGGCCTGAAGCACTAAGGATACAGCTTCCGGAATCGTCATAAAGTAACGGATAATATCCGGATGTGTAACTGTTACCGGACCTCCGGCTTCAATCTGCTTCTTAAATAATGGAATAACACTTCCGTTACTGCCTAATACATTACCAAAACGCACTGCCACATACTCTGTTTCTGAGCGGTTATTATAAGTCTGAATAATCATTTCACAGATTCGCTTGGTTGCACCCATGATATTTGTCGGGTTTACCGCTTTATCTGTAGAAATCATAACAAATCGTTTTACCTTATGTTTATCTGCAGCCTGAACCACCTTCCATGTACCCAGGACATTATTCTTCACTGCTTCGTTTGGACTATCTTCCATCAATGGCACATGCTTATGAGCAGCTGCATGATATACAATTTCCGGATGGTACTTTTCAAAAATCTGATCCACACGCTTTGTATTGCGGATAGATGCAATTAATACCACCAAATCCAGCTCCGGATACCGGCGTTTTAACTCCTGCTGAATATCATATGTAGTATTTTCATAAATATCTACAATTACCAGCTGTTTTGGATTATGAGACGCAACCTGTCTGCAAAGCTCACTTCCAATAGAGCCTCCTCCTCCGGTTACCATAACTACTTTTCCCGATACATAGCCCATAATCGAATCTAAGTCTACTTTAATTGGTTCTCTTCCTAACAGGTCATTTACATCTACATCTTTCAGTTTGCTGATGCTGACATCACCATTCACTAACTGATACATACCCGGAAGTCGTTTTAATTCACAGCCGGTCTGCTTACAAATATCTAAAATCCCTTTCATTTCCATCGCAGATACAGTCGGCATAGCAATAATAATCTCATCAACTCTGTGGCTTTCTGCAATGTCCACAATATCATTCCGGTCACCGATAACCTTGATGCCATGCATAAATTTGCCCCGCTTACCCTTATCGTCATCCACGATACCTACAATTTTTAAGTTTACATACGGACTATTTACAATTTCTTTAATAATTGCATTGCCTGCTTCGCCGGCTCCTACTATCAATACCCGTTTCATCTTTTCCGTCCGATGCTTACGGTTTGTTATATTTTTCATTCCCCGCTGCGAAAATCTTGCTATTACCATCATAATAAGCAGCAGCGCACCATATAAGAAATACCAGCTTCGCGGCAGCGGATACTCTTCATGCCGGTATACCAGTAAAACCATTACTGTATTTAGCAATGCATCTACGATACAGGCTGATGTTAAATACAACAGCTCTGTAGCTCCTGCATAATACCACAACGTAGTATATAACCGAAAGAAGGAGAATACTGCAATTGCCACAGGAAGCATAAGAGGCAGCATTTCCCATAAAACATTGATATAATAATCCGGTATCGGCTCCTTACCAAACTCAAAACGCACCAACAGCGCACCTGCACTTGCTAAGATGACAACACAAATATCTGTCAGCATCAAAGTTATTCGTCTCATCCACATGTTTTTTTCTGAACTCTTCATAAGTCATCCTTTTCCTTTTGAATCTATTCGCTGCGCTCACAAATTCATTCGCTAAAAATATCTTTTAATATAAATAATATACTCGTCTATATCGGCCAGCTTTGTAAACCCGCCTGCCAGCATAACTTCTTCATCATCATACTCTTTTTCGAGAATTACACAATTACATCCATAAAACGCTGCTTCGCTTTGCAGTAAGTTTAAATCCTCCTGCATGTCTGCATAACTGTCATCAAAAAATATCCGTATACTGCTGTCATATTCCCGAAGCTCTCCTGCTATCCGCTCCGGTGTCATAACATACCACTCAGTATCATCATCCAGAACCTTCGCTACTTCACTGACCAATGCAGAGGTTTTCTGTAAATTTTGAGGAAGTATAAACTGTTCTCCTGTCACAGAAAATCCAAGCCCTAGCTGTATCACGATAAAAAATACAATTAAAAACTGATATCGTTCTTTTTTTCCATTTCTTTCATAAAACAACTCTGCTGCAATATATGCCGTTATCGGTATGATACAAAGAATACCATACACCGGCCAATTTGACTCTCTTCCTGCTCCCAGTGTTATAATCTTATTCCCGATAAATGGTGTTACTAATAAAAGTATACCAAAAATCTCATATATTAACAAACTTCTCTGCTCTTTTTTTTCTCTTAAAATAAAATAAATCAATGCAATAAATAAAAATATCAGGGGATATGCTTTTCCATTATACGAATCAAACACATTTTTTAAAACGGCCAGTCGTAACGCCATAACAATACCCCTTTCCTGCAATGATAACTGCCAGCATGATACCCAGCATAAGAAGGATATAAAAGCCGCCTTTTTCATTCGTAAGCTGCCCTGCCAGTACCAAAATCACCATCTGGTAAATTTTTTCCAGCCTGCCGGAAGTTCTTTTTTGTCCTTTTACTTCGCTTCGTATAACGCATAAGCCGCTGCTTAATGCCGCCGGCATAATACAGCAGCTTAACAAAGTTAATCCGTTCCAGCTATTTAGAAAAATCCCTGTCACTACAGACTGTCCCTCTAAATAAACAGTCATCCAATAGAGTACCGATACGATCCATACAAAAGTTTCTATATGCGCTGACTCTTTGAAAAACTGTGTGCCAAGCTGCCAAAGTACCATATAAAAAAAGAATATCAAGCAAACCGGCACGATATAATATAACAAAACTGTCTCGGAAATTCCTGTCAGACAAGCTCCTGCTGCATACAGCATTTCTATCGGCGCATATGCATGTCCTTCCGGTGCATCTTCCGAAAGATAGCCGCTGTATTCATCATAAGCATACATCGTATCTGTCGATATAGCTGTATGAACAATTTCCCATGTTCGATCTTCTGCCTTTGGTCTGGTAAAGAAAATAGAACCTATTACAAATAATGCCAGCACAAGAAACAGCCTGTACCGCCCTTTTACTCTGTTACTTTTCTGTCCTCTTATTTCCCAAAATTCCATCATATCCCAGATAAATTCCTTCATCTGCTTTTGGCCAAAGACATTTGCCATAATAGATATGGCCGCCACAAAGCCTACCCATACTACTGTGAGCCTGCTTAAGGACCATTCCACCCTGACTGCCGCAATAGAAAGCACACTAAAGCATGCCAGCATAAGCAAATACCCATTTACAAAAATTTCTGACATTTTCTTATGATATTTTGAAAAAAACACAGCCTCTAAAATACCCATATGAAACGGAACCAGAAAAAATAAATATGCAATTATAATAATTTGAAATATCAGGTTCATACTATATCAATCTTCCTAATAAAAATACAATCAAATAACAGAATGCAATCATGATCAGCCAGATTTTCTTTTTTAAAACACTTGTCCGGTTTAAAAAGAATGCCGCCAGGAAATTTAATCCCATAAATACCGCATATTCCACTAACAGCATAGCCGGTACCGTTTTTTCCAGTATGCAGATAGCTAAAATTCCTGCCAGCATACAAATACTAAGTATCTCTCTGGTTTTATTGCTTCCTTCATAATGCATTTTTATTTTGCAAAAAACTGCTGCAGATACAAGCAGCAAAATATACCATCCTGTCACAGGGATTGCCAATACTTCATAAAAAAGACTCTCCACTGTAAATAATAACACATAAAAGAAAAACGGTATCTCTATCCGAATCTGCTTCTGTGCAATCTCATCAATAATAGCAGCACTTACAACAATCACCGGCAATGCACATACAAGATAAACCGCCATTGCAAGAATATCCTTGCTGCCATTTAGAATCCACAGAAGTGAGCCATGTACACTTTCCGAAAACCCGCCCATAGGAATCAGATTTCCCTGCCGCGGTGCCACTAACAGCATCATGACTACTGCCAGAACTACTACGCCAATCGTCAAAAATTTTTCACGCTTTGTTCTTCTGCTATAAACCTGCTTTATATTATTTTTAAGCAATCCGGCTGCCACAATCAGATAAACCGCACCTGTCAACAGCAGCGCCGGAATAAACGCCATCTCAAACTGCATATATTTTACTTCCCTTGTTTAATGTATTGATAATATTTCCGGATACCTTCCTGAATCGGCACCATCTGCATCTGACAAATGGACTGGATTCTCGTATTATCCAGAATAATCTTTTTGGCATCTACGCTTCTTCCCGGTTTATATGCCACTTTCACTTCCGGTAAGATATCTTTTAAAATCTCTATAATATCATTCTGAGAAACTCCGGTATTTGAGCTTAAATTAAATACCTCAAATTCTCCATGATAATCAATCAATGCATACAGCATTCTGCACAAATCATCAATGTAAATATAATCTCTGATTACCGTTCCGTCTCCCCAAATTTCAATCGGCTCACCGGAAAGGGCTCTTTTTATAGCCGCATCAATAAAACCTACTCCCTTATGAT
This sequence comes from uncultured Roseburia sp., assembly GCA_964476275.1. Taxonomy (GTDB): domain Bacteria; phylum Bacillota; class Clostridia; order Lachnospirales; family Lachnospiraceae; genus Roseburia. Next base: position 8,324 of record CAYYZV010000050.1, on the reverse strand, counting down.
AATCCTGTCCCGGCCCATAGGGATTGGAAATTCTTGCTACCAGCATATTTTTTTTCATCTGAAAATTAAAGGTACGGATTGTATTTTCGATACAAAGCTTTAAATTCCCATAATGATTAATGGGTACTGCAACCGTCCTCTCCACAATCGGCTGAATTTCCTGATTTCCATATACTGTACCGCCCGAAGAAAAGAAAATCATTCTGCAGTCTGTGTCTTTAATATAATAACAAAGCTTTGCAGTCTGAACAAAATCTCTTTCATATCCAACAATACATTTTTCGTTTGAATTACCCGGATTTAAGGTGCAGATCGCATGATAAATGACATCCATTCCCTTCACAAGCTTTTCTAAGGTATAATCATCAAAAAAATCGCCGCTAATATATTCAATTCGCTCATCTTTTTCTCTTGGCAATGCCATATCAAAGCTATATACTTTTTCACCTTTGCCAGCAAGGTAACTGCATAAATTTCTTCCTAAAAATCCATTACCACCGAGAACTAATATTTTTCTCATCTTCTTCAATTCCTTTTTTTACTGCAGCGACAACTTTTTCGCCTTCTTTTTCCCAATTTGTAGCATTGGCAAATTCCAGTCCTTTTCGTCTGATTTCTGCTAATTCTTCTTTATGCTCCAGATAATAACAAATTTTATCTGCAATTTCATCCGGATCAAAATCTACTAAAATACAATTATCTTCATTCACCAGCCATTCGCTGTTTGGCCCTTTTGTACATACCGCCACAGAATTTGATGCCATAATTTCTAAAGGAAGCAGCGAAAGATTCGTACCTGACCACACCAGACACATATCGCACTGTGCATACAAATCTGCCAGCTTATCCTCACGCAGACTTCCCAGATTCTTATGACGGAACGGAATCACAAGACTTCGCACATCCCATCCTGCCAGCATGACTTCCACATCCGGCCGTCTTTTAGCAATCTCCTGAATTGCCAAAAGTCCCAATTCAAAATTTCTGCGTTCTGTAACCGGTCTTACATAGAAGAAAATACGAGGTACATCATCTCTTTTTTCTCTCGGTGAATATAATTCCCGATTATAGGAGAACGAAAAACTTTCTGTCTTCATATTATATTCTTCCCGCAGCTTATCCTTTAACCAGTCGCCTGCCGTAAGTCCCCGAAATCCAAACTTATATGTATTTTCTGCAAATACATACTGGGAACCTACTGCAAAAAAGTATGGTTCAAAATCCTGAACAAAATAAAATTTACTAATCGTATTATCAAAATCTCTCAATGTATATGCTGTCTGCCAAGATGTTGCAATCGTAGCATGAGCAAATCCCATCTGATTAATATCTATAGAAACCTCTACCTGATCTAAATCCAGCACATAATGTCTTTTCAAAAAGGCTCTGCATTCTTCTGAGCTGTGAAAAGCGATTGGATTGATAATATAAATCCGGTTTTGAAATCCTGCCTTTTGCAGCATCGTAACAAAACGGAAAATATTAATATGGCCGCCGGAAGACAATCCCATTTCCGGAATAATCCAGTTAATCATTAATTTTCCATTTTTTGCTTTTTCATATGCTTCTTTATCAAAAGGCTTTTTTTCATGCCTTAATATAAACTGAAATCTTTCATGCATGTTATCATTGCCAAATACCTCCGGCCGCTGATCCCACATAATCTCTCCATTTGCGTCCACGCGCTTTGGATTAATGAAATGCTGTTTTACAAATTCTTTTATTCCAGCCATCTGTTTTCTCTCTCTTTTATATCTATTTATGAATCTATGCAGAACTATCATTAATTATTTTTCTGCTCATATTGCTGAGAAATATGCCGGTCTAAAAAACGCTTTGTCTTATCCGAATATCCCTCATAGCATCCTGCTATATATCCTGCTATACACCGAAAGCTATTACGCACTGCTGCGTAATACGTCCAGTATAATTTATTTTCTATATTTGCTGATTTCCCCCAGATATAGCGCATATCACCTTTTGTAATACGCAAAATTCCATATATCATTCTTGGGACACTTTTAAACATGCGATACTGATGAATCTGATATACTCCTTTATATTCATCATAATATCGTTTAAAGTATGTCTTCAATGGATAGTTATGAGAATGATACACCACGGAATCCGGGCAGTATACTCTCTTATATCCCATCTCTATCATTTTCCGCATCCAAATCTGGTCTTCTGAAAAGTTTACGTCCGGATATGGATATTTCTCCCAAACACTTCTTCTCAGACAGGAATTATTGTCCGAAAAAAAGGCTAAGAAATGACGATAGCCTTCCTCTTCTTCATAGCGCTTCTTATCTTCGATCCAGCTTACGGTATTTTTTTCTCCAAATCCTTTAAAATGCAGATTAATATCTCTCTTATCCAGCACATTACAATCCGGATATGGAAGATGCCTTCCAAAACCACCTGCCACATTTTCATCCAGCTTCATCGCATTCAGCAAATTTTCAAGCCAGAACTCATCTGCCGGAAGCGCATCCTGTGTTAAAAACACAATAAACTCTCCGGTTCCTTTACCTGCACCATAATTTCTGGTTTTTCCATGTCCAAATTCCTGTGGTAAAATTTCATACAGCTGACATGGATATTTTTTTATAATCTCTATTGTATTATCTGTCGAACCGGAATCTACACAGATTACTTCGTATTGATACTTTGTTTTCTGTGCAAACACCTTTGTTAATACTTTATCAAATAACTCTCCGCCATTTTTGGTTGGAATTACAATCGTTGCATCCATTATGCTCCTCATTCTGTAACTGTTTCTTTTCTCTCAGTTAAGATTCTCTTTATTTTACGCACCACTCTGCGCGGCAGACTCGGCTGCGGCGGTACATTACAGTAATTTTCTTCCTTGACAATCGTATATTTCGACGGCATATCCGGATATAAATTATTCAATGACACACCTGTGACATATTTTTGGAATGCAATCTCCATCTGCAAAAACAGCTCGCATTCTTCTTCCGAAATACCTACCATTTCCATTAACGTTTTCTTCTTTTCTTCTGGAATTACATATAATGCAGCATTTAATAAAATACTGCGGTATAAAATAAACTTTAATGGTACTGCAAAATCAAATGTCCACTCATAGTCCATAATGTAAATTTTATCTGCAAGGACTATATTTGAAGCTACCATATCAAAACTGACATTTTTCGCAGCCACATAACCAGAAAGTCCCTCCACTTCACCAAACATTTCTTGAAAGGTTTCGGTCATCTGAAAGTCTTCTGTTTCTTTTACATTCATAATCATGTTTTTTAATAAAGCTGCATTTTTCCAGACTGCATCCCAGTCCTCATTTTTCACTGCTTCATCAATCACTCTATCTAAACGCAGTCCGCTAATATACGGAAAGCGCACTTTTCCATCTCCTGTTTTCTCGCATGGAACCAATTCTACATTTTCTGTAAGATACGGACTGTTTTTTGCAAACTCTGCCATTCGTTCCACATGAGCCTTCGCCTTTTCTGATACAGCATTTTTTTCTACTGCTCTAACGCCGTCTTCCTCAAAGATACGAGTAATAATCTTATATTCTTCTTTCCGTTCTACCGAGCATTTCGCATAAATTGTCTTCTGCATTCTACACCTCTTTTACTTTCGCTTGTACAAAGAAGGAATTTGAAAATTCCTGAAACAATCCTGCATCCAGCAAGGTATCCCATACCTTTGTTTCTTCAAAGAATACCATTCTATCCGCATCAAAATTACGAATATTATCTACCAGTTCACCTTTTACCGGCAGAAAATCATCCGTATAAATCGTAGTAGGCAGCTTATAGTCAGGATATGGATATGCAAACCATACATCCTCATATCCGCTTTCTTCAATCAAAGTCTTCAAAACCTTTTTCGAAAAAGTCTTTACTCCGCTTGTCGTGCGGTATCCTTCCAGTCCTTCAAAATACTTACCCACATGATCTTCCCTACAGCCTGCGAAGTATTTCAAACCCAGCTGATTTTCAATGGCAATCAATACCTTGCCGCCCGGTTTTAATAATCCTGCTATTTTTTTTAAAAAGGCATGATACGCATCTTTTTCAGGAATATAAAGCTCGCCATATTCCAAAACACCAATCAAGGTGACATAATCAAACTTTTCTTTCAGACCGGCTGCAATATCATTAAAATTTCCTACCATGATTTCAATATTCTCTTTATCACGGTTACGGTAAGCATTGATCATGCTTCTGCGTTTTGACAAATCAATAGCAGTGACCTTCTCTACTTTTTCTGCAATTGCTCCGGTAATTGCACCACAGCCGGCACCAACTTCCAATACCTTTGCATCCTTTTCAAATGGATACCAGTTAATAATATTGGTACGCACCTCTGACAGATGATAAAGAATCGGCCAGGATTTGGCTTCTACAATTATTTCTGGAAATTCACTCTTGTCATGATTTTTCACGATATCAAGAAGGGTATTTTCCACATCTCCATCACTATATAAGTCTTCTCCACTGTAATAGTCATAATTCATGACTACTTTTCCGATTCTCTCCATCCCGTATACTCCTATAAATATTCAACATTTACATCTAAATCCACATATCCGATGGTATTCCTGTCGGAAACCACCTGGATATTACAAATATCATATAATCTGCTGTAAACAGCAAATTCTCCCTCCGGATAACCGGTACATCCTAACGCCAGCAGATAGCCGCCGCCCTGCAGGGTCATTTTCTGTCGGAAAGATACAGTTATAATCTCGCCTGCATTTACATGTTCTAACGTCTTTCCTTCCAACATGGTGTTGCTTCCGGTCACTTCCGTTCCCTTAATATCCTTAATTGTATAAGCAAAAATCGGATTGTCCACCGGCTGATAAAATTCTACTTTCATACGAATCTCAAATTCTTTGCCCTTATAAATAGAAGAACCTACATTTCCCTGGTCATCTACTACCGCATAGTCAATAATATTTGCCACGCCATTTCCATACTCTAAGGCTTTTGGATTATTCACCATACAGTCTTTCCAATATCCGTTTTCACCCACACTGTCAAGCGAAACCTTTGTTTCTTTTATTTCTTCTGCGGCTTCTTCTTTTTCTGTATCGAACTGATTTACAAGAATTTTCTTGTAAACGTTCACAACCTCCGCAGAATCTCCTACCATAATCTGCTTTCCTTTATGAATCAAAAGCGTTCTGTCACAATATTTGATAATACTTCCCAGATCGTGGGATACAAATAAAATTGTCTTTCCCGCTTCTTTAAAAGTCATAAATTTCTGATAACATTTTGACTGAAAGAAAATATCTCCCACGCTCAATGCTTCGTCAACAATCAAAATATCCGGTTCTACATTGATGGCTACGGCAAATGCCAGTCGTGCAAACATACCACTGGAATAATTTCTTACCGGCTGGTAAATATAGTCACCAATATCGGCAAACTCTACAATCGACGGCACTCTTTCATCCATCTCTTCCTTTGTATAGCCCATAATAGTACCATTTAAATAAATATTCTCCATGCCGGACAATTCCTGCTTAAAGCCTGCTCCAAGTTCTAACAGCGCACTAATTTTTCCGTTTACGTTAATCGTACCGCTGTTTGGTGTCGATACACCCGTAATCAGCTTCAAAAGCGTTGATTTTCCGGAACCATTTGTACCAACGATACCGATACATTCACCTTTATACACGTCTAAATTAATACCGTCCAATGCTTTATGCGGCCGATGAAAGCTTTTTAATCCAAAGCAAAGCTTCTCTTTGACGAAATTTTCGGGCTTGTCATAAAGCTTATATATCTTTTCAATATCTCTTATTTCGATTACTTTTTCTCGCATTTTTACCTACCTAAATATACGCAGCTGCTTTTTTCTATAAATGGTCTGCAAAGAAATCCTTCATTTCTTTAAAGATCTTTCCGCTGATAAATCCAACCACGATTACAAATCCCCAGAAATAAAGTGTCATTCCCGGCTCCTGCCATACCCATTCACCACGCATATAGCAGTCACGATACCCATTTACGATATAATACATCGGATTGAGTCTGAAAATCCGCATAATCTGTTCTGACCAAAAGCCCTCGTCCCACATAATTGGAGTAAGCCACATCAAAAGCTGGGTACAGATATTTAACAACTGAATCATATCTTTAAAAAATGGTGTAACTGATGCTGTCAGATATGACAATGCCAACACCAGACAGATTTCACAAAACATATAGTAAAACACCTGAATCATTGTAATCCCCGGCACTCTTCCCATAAAGCAGAAAATCAAAAATGCAATTACTACAAGGAAAAGATGAACAAATAAAGACGAAAACACCTTTATTACCGGCAAAATATTAATTTTAAACACCATCTTTTTCACCAGATAGCTATATTCCACCAGACTGTTTGATGCATTCGTCCATGCATCTACAAAGAAAAACCATGGGACAATACCGGCAATTAAATATAACAAAAACGGATATTCTGTTTCCGTCGGTGTCATTTTTAAACCGGTACCGAAAATAATCATGTAAATCAAAACGGTAATTACCGGCTGTACAAAAGCCCAGATAATTCCAAAGTAAGACCCTGCATACTTCGCCTTAAAATCCGTTTTAGCTAACCGCATGATTAACTGACGGCTCTCCCATATATCTTTTAAAAGTGGTGTTTTCTTGTTCTTATTAGGCATTCTTTAACTCCTTAAAACTATAAAGCACTTTATCCTTTTCTGATAAAATCACTTCCATTCCTTCCGGAATCGGCCATTCTATGCCAATATCCGGGTCATTCCACATAACTCCCAATTCATCATTTGGATGATAAAAATCGGTTACTTTATAGCAAAATTCTGCATAATCAGAAAGCACTAAAAATCCATGTGCAAATCCCTTTGGCACAAAAAACTGTTTTTTGTTTTCTTCTGATAATAATACTCCAAACCATTTTCCATAGGTTTCTGAGCCTTCACGCAAATCTACCGCTACATCAAATACTTCGCCTTTAATTACACGTACTAATTTATCCTGCGGATAATTTTTCTGTGAATGCAGTCCTCTAAGTACACCTTTTCTCGATGCTGACTGATTATCCTGTACAAACTGGCAGTCAATACCAATTGCAGCAAAATCATTATAATTATAAGTCTCCATAAAATATCCGCGGTTATCACCAAATACCTGTGGTGTAACTACTTTTAATCCTTTAATTCCATTACAATCTTCTGAAACAATTAATTTTCCCATCTTATAATCCCTCTGCTACTTCCATTAAATATTTGCCATAATCTGTTTTTAACAGTGGCTGCGCCAGCTTAATCAGCTGCTCTTTGTCGATAAATCCGCGCTTATATGCGATTTCTTCGATACAGGAAACATATAATCCCTGACGTTTCTGGAATGCATATACAAAGTCTGCTGCCGCAAGAAGCATGTCATGATTTCCGGTATCTAACCATGCAAATCCACGTCCTAATGTCTCTACATTTAAAGTACCGCGATTTAAATACTCATTATTAATACTTGTAATTTCGATTTCGCCACGGGCAGATGGTTTTACATTCTTTGCAATTTCTACTACATCATTGTCATAGAAATAAAGACCCGGCACTGCATAATTTGACTTCGGATGTTCCGGTTTTTCTTCAATTGATAATGCCTTGCCATTTTCATCAAATTCTACTACACCATATTCTCTTGGGTCTCTTACATAATATCCAAAAATGGTTGCTCCTGCCTGTTCTTGGGTGCGGGCAGCTACATTTCTAAGCACCTTTGAAAAGCTCTGACCGTAGAAAATATTATCTCCTAATACCAGTGCCACCGCGTCATTTCCAATAAATTTCTCACCAATAATAAATGCATCTGCCAATCCTCTCGGCTGTTCCTGAATCGCGTATTCAAAGTGCATGCCAAGCTGTGAACCGTCTCCAAACAAATCTTCAAATACCGGAAGATCTCTTGGAGTAGAAATAATCAACACTTCACGGATTCCTGCCAGCATTAAAGTAGACAATGGATAGTAAATCATTGGCTTGTCATAAACAGGCATAATCTGCTTTGAAATTGCTTTTGTCAACGGATATAAACGGGTTCCGGAACCTCCGGCTAAAATAATACCTTTCATTCTCTAATTTCCTTTCTAATTTTAAAACAGCCCTTTCAAACTAATTTTATCTTTTTTATCATTTGTTATTTACAAATAGTAAAAGCACAACAAGACTAATGACAATTTTTCTAAAAACTGCCATTAGTCTCTAAAAACCTATTATTTATTTTTTCTTATTTATACATTTCTTCGTAATATTTCTGATAGTCTCCGCTGGTTACATTCTTCATCCATTC
>CAYYZV010000049.1:0-13300 GCA_964476275.1 uncultured Roseburia sp. | reverse complement strand
TCGCCTGCCCCTAAGGCACGCATTTGAAATAATAGATTTAATAAGATAACCGGAATAGATATATTCACGCAAAAGAATAATACTCCCATGCTTCCTTCTGTAACAGCACGGTAAAGGAAGCCAACTAAAAGACCACAGACAATCAGCCGGTTACTGATTCTAGTCTGCGTCAAATCTGTATACACTGCCCACACTAAACATGCCAGCAGTACCAGATAAATGAAATTCAACTCACCACCCCTTTTTTGTTTGTAAATCGGATTATAGCAAGCCTTCTTTTTCCTGTCTATGGGTTCTCCCACTCGACTTTTAAATTTGTTTATTTCTCACAAAAATTCTAGTGCAGAAATTGCAAAAAGGAGCGCAACCCCAGGAAAACCAAGGGTTCCGGATGTCAAAAGAGTAATTATATTAAGTCCTACAGATACACCTATACCCTGTCTGACCAACAGTTCATTTACCACTAAAATCGATACTGCACCAATCCCTGTACGCAGTAAAAAAGTAAGAAAACTCCTCATTTTACTTTTTAAAAAAAGGATTGCCAGTACCACTATACACATCCCCGCCAGCACCTGCATCGACATTGTCTTATCCATATTTTTTCCTTTTTATTTTATCCTATGTCTTCTCAAAACATTGTAGTACTCATTTCTTTTTAAAATTTATTGTATACTTTTACCATATCCTGTCTATACTTATAATAATAAGACAATAAAATTGAGGATATGATTTATGATTCGTTTCTTTACAAAAACCCCTCCTGAGGATAATTACTATACCCTGATAAAAAACGATTTGCACCAAACCGCAAAAGACCTGCAGGATGCCTACACCAATTTAGAAAATGTAGTGGACCCGGATTTAATTGATTGCTATATTTATGAATTAAACTCCGTACAAATGCGCTATAAATTTCTCCTGTCTACAATAAAAAAAATGGAGGAAAGCCTTCCTTAAAGGGAGGTTTTTCTCCATTTTATATGTCTGCTCTTTTCAAATACAATGCTATACAAAAAATCCTCTGGATTGATTCAAACCAGAACTATTTACATTTACATCCTTACGCCCATATGTATATCCGGCATAAATCTGTTCTGTATTTCGCATTAACGGCTCCGACTGATCTGTTTTTGCCACCTTTACAAAACTTTCATACAACATTCTAAACAGTTTTTCACATTCTAAAATTTCCGGTTCTTCATGTTTATACAACGCTGTGGCAAGCAATTCTTTTCCATACATATAAATACGATACAGCCCGCCTGCTAAAGAATATGTAAAATTTAATGTTCCTATTAATTCATCAATACACTTCTGTGCCTGACGAAGGGCCTGTTTATAATTATCCCAGTGCTTCTCTTCCAATGCACTTTTTGCGTCAGCAAGATACGCAAAAAGAATTTCATATGTAACAACCGTAAGTCCTGTACGGTTACTTAGCGTAATTTTACTGGTAAATTCCTGAATCTGCTCTTTTTGCATCACTGCTCCTTATGAACCTACTGTAATAACTGTAATACCTGCTGAGGCATATCGTTTGCCTGAGTTAATACGGAAATAGCAGCCTGACTCAACACATTCTGCTGTGTATAAGTAGTCATTTCTTCTGCCATATCTGTATCTGTTAGACGAGATTGTGCCTCTGTCATGTTTTCTTCAAACGCATTCAGACTGGCTACCGTATAATCTAATCTATTCTCATATGCACCCAATTTACTTCTGGCATCAGAAACAGCTTTAATTGCCTCATCCATAGCAGCTAAAGCCTTATCTGCTCCTCCCACTGTTGTAACATCAATACCATCAATATATAAACTTTCTGATGAAATTTCAGGAACACTGATTACCATATTTTGATCTTCATTTGCTCCAATATGGATTGTCATAGTTCCGATATCTGTTACTTCCAAATCAACTTCACCGGCATATCCTTCATTAATTAAAAAGCCGATTTCAAATCCTGTCTTATCTGTAATTCTAACTCGATTTCCATCTACTATTGTTGTTGCGGTTTTACTGAATGCTGATTCTGCAGCATTTGTATTTAAAGTAACTTTTGCATCCTCACCGTTTGGAAAATCCCATGTACCATCAGCTTTAACTGTCCCACATACTACTTCACCGGTTGTTGGATGAGTCGCTGCGCTAAAGCCCAAAGCTTCTGCCACTTTTTGACTGGAGAAACCTAATTTAATAGAAGCACTTTCACCATAATCATTCGACATAATTACTAACTCGCCATCTTTATTTCTTCCTAATTCTGCATCGCCTGCCTGTGCTGCATCTCTTAATTTTCCAAATACCTCTGCACAAGTATCATCTTCATTAATCTCAACAGAATAACCATTTACAGATACCGTTCCTTCTACTCCAATCTTAGTCGTATTAGTACTATTAAGCTTTTCATTTACTGGAATCTCTGCTTTTTTTGCTTCCTCCTCAATTGTCAGCTTGTAATCTCCAGCTGCTACTGTATCTGTTGTACTGACTCTAGTTACATTTTCTGTATAAACTCTTGCACTCAAAGAACCATCTAAAATAGGCATCTCATTGTATTCTGTATCTCGAGAAATACGATTTACTTCTTCTTTCAGTGCATCAATTTCTGCCTGAATTGCCTGTGTGTCTTCTAAAGAGTTTGTATCGTTCCCCGCCTGTACTGCCAATTCTCTCATTCGCTGCATCATGCTGCTAACCTCATTTAGTGCTCCATCTGCAATACGAACTGCAGCAATTGCATCAGATGCATTATTTGAAGCACGATCTAACCCCGCAATCTGCGCACGCATTTTATTTGAAATGGCTATACCTGCAGGATTATCCTTTGCATGATTTAATTTTAGGCCCGTAGAAAGACGTTCCATTGACGCCTGTAATGTTCCCTCCACCTGCTGAAGTCGTTTATTTGTAACAAGTGCTGACAAATTTGCATTAACTTTCATAAATTATATTCTCGCTTTCACTGCATCCCTGCTTATTTCAGCCATCCTTGGCCTTTACTGAAAAGTATATCGACACAAAAACAGGAATTCCTTAGCAAAAAATTGACCTTACTTGCATTCTTTTCTGTTTCATATTATAATAGACAAGTGATTGACAAAAGCGATTCTGCATAGTCATACACAGTTTGGAAAACCTAAAAATATAATTATATAAAGGAGAATTGCTATGGTACAGGTTACAAAACAGACAATGATTGGCGACTTATTAAGAATTGATCAGAACGTTGCTCCAATTCTTTTAAATATTGGAATGCACTGTCTTGGATGCCCATCTTCTCAGATGGAAACAATTGAAGAAGCTGCAATGGTTCATGGAATTGACGCTGATGAATTAGTACAGACAATCAACGATTTCCTTGCAAAAGATCTTGCATAAATTATTAAGTTACACAGCAAAAAGAGACTGCCGCATTTTGCAGCAGTCTCTTTTTATAACTCAGCTAGTATTTGCAATGCATTTCCCGATAACAATCCATGATAATGTTCTCTTAAAAAGGCCTCTGTACCAGGTGTATGGGTCTGCTGCGCAGCGTACTCAGATAAAATATTACATACTTTATTAAATGACTCCGGTGTTTCGGTGCTCTTGCTTACCAGTAAATAATATTTATGAGCTGTTTCATTTTTATACAAATCATTTTTTCCACCATAACAGCCGCTTAGGACACGTGCTGCCCTGATCACTTCATCCAAATTCTGAAAAACAAAAAGCTTTGTAATGTCTACAAGTACGTTAACCGGCTCTTCTTCTTTTTCCCGTTCCTTTAAATCTTTTAAAGGAACAAAGCTTTCTGCTCGTTGTTTTTCGATTAATCTTTGACGCTCTTCCTGAATCTTTCTGAACAATCCTAAAACATCATCTGCTCCCTCTGGCTGTGCGCTCCCCACACCTGCCAAAAGCAAATCTTCTTCTAAATATTCCGAATCTGGTTCAGAAAATTTAGAAAACCGCGTATCCAATTCTTCTGGATATTCTACCTTGGTTACTACTATTATTATTGTATCTGCGGATAATGGAATTGCCTCTATCATCAGCGGCATATCCTCTGCCTCAAATCCAAATTCATACGCTGCCTGCTGCATCATATCACGAAACAACGCCTTTACCTTTTCGGTTCCGTATGCGAGTTCACTAAGTTTAATTTGGCGTTCTGCCAAATCCTGTTTCGTTAAGGTACAACGAATCTGATTCTCATTCATTTTTTCAATTTTCATTTTATCATCACATCCTTCATCCGGAAAACCCTGTAAACTGTACATCTATTATAAACAAATGACCTATTGATGTAAAGTATACCGTTTTATAAAAAAATATAAATTCTTTTTTATTTGTGAAAAATTACCAAAAAATATTTTGGTAGTTGTAAATCTATTTTTCTCATGCTATAAAGGTATGCAAGAGATGTGAAACTGATACGCCGAAAGGAGAAGTACAGTAACATTTTAAACACGATTCTGTTTGGCAAATATGAGATTATCTCTATTCTGGGCACGGGAAGCAGCAGTACTGTCTATCTTGCCAAACATCTAAAACTGAAGTCTTATCGCGCAATCAAATGTATTCCCAAAGCAGCTGATGCGATATCTTCACCATGCTTAGAAGCTAATCTTCTTAAGCATCTAAATCATCCTGGAATTCCAGCTATTTATGACGTCGAGGAGGACTCTTCTTATCTCTATCTGGTTGAAGAATATGTTCAGGGTGATTCATTGGACACGTTTGTGAACCATCAAAGTTACATTTCACAGGAACTGATTATTAAATTTGGTCTTGAATTATGTGATATTTTTATTTATCTGCATAATCTTGCTCCCTATCCGGTTCTTTATCAGGATTTAAAACCCGAACATATTATATTATGTGAAAATCACCTGAAATTAATTGATTTTGGAGCTGCCAATTTTTTTACCGGTTCCGGCAAACCATTCCAATTTTTCGGAACAAAAGAATATTCTGCACATGAAATATTAACAGGCACAGAACCTTCCCTACAGTCTGATTTATACAGTATAGGAAAAATATTGTTGTTTCTGCTGGAAGAAAGCAATCTTTCTTGTTCCGACAATCTAAAAATAATCATTCAAAAGGCCGCTGCACCTGCTGCAGCAGACCGATATGAAACGGTATCAGGCTTAAGAAAAGCCTTAACACAATTACAAAACCCTGCGTTTTTCACCGTTTCACATCTCTGTAAAAAAATAATTGTTCTTGGCAGCAAACATGGAGTTGGTACTACCCACATTTCCATTGCTCTCGTAAATACTTTGAATCAAAATGGCTATCCGGCCATTTATGTGGAGCAAAATAATTCTGACATCCTTAATACCTTTGCCCGCATAAATTCTTCTGTATCTGAAAGTAATGGAATTTACAAATACAAATTTTTTCAGGGTATTCCTAACTATGGAAATGGAATTGAGTCTTCTCTGCCTGCTCACACCCTGCTTATTGAAGATTATGGTGTTTTCAAAAAGAAGCTTCCGGAATTTGATGACGGACATCTGATACTTTTCATTATGGGAAGTGACGAATGGGATATGGAACAGGCAGTCTCTGCCGGTCTGCAATACAGCAATAGGGAACATACCCTTTTTATTTGCAGCAATGGAAACCAACAAGCCACACGGCGCTATGCGCAGTTACTCGGCACTAAGGTTTATTGTTTTCCAACAGATGACAATCCATTCTCAAATACTGCTGAAAAAGAACATTTCGTTTTTACTATTTTACCGTTTAAAAGGAGGCAGAAAAAATGGTTCGCTTTCGCCAGAAAAATGCTAAAGAACATCTCATTATTGGCATCGCCGGAACAGCCGCAGGACTAGGTGTTACCCACTTATGTATTGCGCTTGCAAATTATACTGCATCAAAGCAAAGGAAAAAGACTGCCTGTCTTGAACTGGCAGCTACAAAATCTTTTGAACAACTAGGTCTATGTCACTTGGTACATAAAGAAGTGAAAGACGCTGCACATCATTATTTTAAAATACATGACGTTGATTATTACCCAAATATTCAAAAAGAAGACCTTCCTTTGCTGACAAATTCCGGCTATGAGATTCTTATTCTGGATTTTGGTACACTAAACAATACTTGTTTAGATGAACTATTTCGCTGCGACAGAAAGTTTCTTTTATGCAGCAGTGCTCCATGGAGGAAATCAGAGCTTTCCTCCTGCCTTTCTTCCTTTGGTGTAATTAATAAGATGGAATTTCTGCTTTATTTGATTAAATATGGGAATAAATTGGATTTGGCACGTTTGGCTTTAGATTGCTCTATTCCCTACGAGCAGCTGCATATTGTTCCTTTTTTACAAAATCCGTTTCATATTGAAAAAGAATGGTTCTCATTTTTTGAGAAATTACTGCTGCTGTAACATCCTCATTGTGGGATAAATCATCAAATTCTAAATCAGCAATTAAAGTGGACAGAAATTATAATATATCACAATTTTCCACACGTCGTCCTTTCGGCTGCCACAGAATTTGCATTAAGGAGGAAGCTCACTATGGAAATTACACATGTGCAACAACTCTATTTAGAGTTAGAATCCCTTGAAAATCAGGGAATTACCATCTGGCTGGAGGGGCTTAAAAGCAGCCCTGAGCATGTGGCCAATCAATTAAACATTCACGATGAAAATCTATATATGCGTGATTATATCTTTGATGAAGGGAGGTTAAAAGAGATACACTTTAATAAAATAAAAAAATAAATACCTTGGAAATTTGGTATCCTTGGTAATTTGGGTTCCTCAATGCCCATATTACTTACCATGAATTAGATAAAAGCAATGGAAGGGGGCTGATATTTTATATGCCCCCTATTTATGAATCTTCATGAAACTTTAAGATTTGGAAAACTTTTTTACCTTTGCATTTAGAAAGCTGTATGCTACAATATTTATAGATATTTATCCGTAATTGTGTTTCTTGCATTTATTTTACTTATATATAAAAGAAAGGAATCTCCAAATGAAAAAGAAAATTCTTCCTGTAGTTGCTGCACTGGCTTTAATCCTTGTGGTCGTTTTATTTATGGTCCTTGGAAATATTATTGAAAAATATACTCCGACAGATGAGCGTCAGGATTTATCCATACATTACAATTTAACCTCCGAGCAGGATGTTGCAATTATTTACAACAATGAACTAATCGAATCAAAAGCTATCCTTTATGATGGCGTAGTATATCTTGGTATTGACACTGTAAAAAATTATATTAATGATCGTTTTTACTGGGATACAAACGAAAATATTCTCCGTTACACTACTTCAGCAGATTTGATTTCCGTACCAGCAGAAAGTACCAGTTATACCATTACCAAGGCCTCACATTCTGCGGATCACATTCTTGTAAAAATAGATGCTGAAACAGCATATGTTGCAATTGATTTTGTAAAAACCTATTCCGATTTTACATATGAATTCTTTCAGGAACCAAATCGCGTTGTTATTACTACTGCCTGGGGTGATTACAGCTGCACCACAGCTAAAAAGGATACTGAACTTCGTGTTCTTGGGGGCATCAAGAGTCCAATTCTTGATGAACTCACAAAAGGCGAAGAACTCACCATCCTTGAAGAAATGGAAACATGGACAAAAGTTATTACAACAGATGGTATTATCGGATATACAAAGGCCAAAAATTTAGGTAATGCTTCTACTAAAACGATTACCAGTGAGTATGTTCCGGAAGAATTTACACATATTAAAAAGAATTTTGAAATTAATATGGCATGGCATCAGGTATTCAATCGTTCTGCCAATAGTAATGTTTCTTCGGTACTGCAAAGTACAAAAGGCATTAACGTTATTTCTCCAACCTGGTTTTATTTAAAAGACAATAACGGCGGCGTTGGTTCTCTTGCAAGCTCTGATTACGTAAATTATTGTCATCAGCAGGGTGTAGAGGTCTGGGCATTGGTAAGCAACTTTGGTGCAGAAGACCAGGGATTAGAAAATCCAGATCTGGTTACTGTTTTAACACGTACCTCAAACCGTGATAATTTAGTAAATAACTTAATCTCTTATGCCATTCAGTATAATTTAGATGGCATAAATATAGATTTTGAATCAGTAGATCCAGCCGTTGGTGATTCCTATATACAGTTTATTCGAGAATTATCTTTAAAATGTGCAAATAATGGTTTGGTTCTTTCTGTAGATAATTATGTTCCGACAGCATACACAGCTTTTTATAATCGTGCAGAGCAAGCACTTTTTGCTGACTATGTAGCTATTATGGCATATGATGAACATTATGCCGGTTCAGAACCGGGTTCTGTTGCTTCCATTGGCTGGGTTACAGAAGGAATCCAGAATACTTTAAAGGAAGTTCCTGCTGACCAGATTATCTTAGGCATGCCATTCTATGCAAGAGTATGGTCTTTAACTCCTTCTGAAGGCGGAAATACTACATCCGAAGATGGAACATCCGACAGTTATACCAATTATGATATCAGCTGTTACTCTGCAAGTATGGGTGAACAAAAGAATCTGATTAATGTAAACGGTGTTACTCCTGTCTGGTCTGAAGAAGCCGGTCAATATTATGCAGAATACACTAATGGCAATTCTATTTATAAAATATGGATGGAAGATGCTGCTTCCATTGAAGCCAAGTTAAAAGTTATGGATTCCTTCGGTCTTGCCGGCGGCGCTTTCTGGAAACTTGGATTAGAACAAAGCTCTGTTTGGGACACCATCATTAAATATATCAATTAAATATATCAATTAATCATAAATCCCCCTGTTCGCGAATAAAATATAGAAACGAACAGGGGATTTTTTATGAACCGAAAAGTAGAACTCTTCATGTCCATTGCTCTTTTATTTTGTGCAGTATTTCTTGCCAAAGAAGGTGCTCTTTTAGCTAAAAGCGTTAAATTTCCTCCTCCGGACAGCTCTGAAAATTATTCCGAGACCGAATCCACCTCAGCTTCCGATAACCCTTCTGAAATGACCTCTTTTTGCATTGTAATAGATGCAGGCCATGGAGGTGCAGATCCGGGAAAAGTAGGTGTAACCAATCTCTTAGAAAAGGATATTAATTTATCTATTGCACTCTTATTGGCAGAAAGATTAAAGGCAGACGGAATCTCTATTATATTGACACGAGAAACTGATATTGATTTATCTAACGGTGCATCAAACTTAAAATCTGCCGATATGCGAAACCGTTGTCAATTGATTACAGATGCCGCTCCTATCTTTACCATCAGCATTCACCAAAACAGTTATCCTTCTGAAAGTGTAACCGGTGCTCAGGTATTTTATTTTACCCAATCAATAGAAGGGCAGGAATTAGCTCATACTTTACAGAATAGTCTCATTACCAATTTAGATCCTACGAATAAAAGACAGCCCAAAGCAAATGACAGCTATTATTTATTAAAAAAAACACCCACACCTACGGTTATCGTAGAATGTGGGTTTCTTAGCAGTCCTGCTGAATCCGCACTTCTTGCTACTCCGGAATATCAGGAAAAAGTAGTTCATGCTATTTATCTTGGTATCATAGAGTATCTGAATGCAAAAAATTATTTATAGGTTTCTTTTACAACACGAATAAAGGATTCTGCCAAGCGATACAAACGAGTTGTCTGAATCTGATAAGCATCGGTTTCTTCTTCCGGTGCTTTTTCGCTATTATCATTGGAAGTACTGTTTGAAAAGTGATTTAAATCCAAATCAGGAATAAATGCCGTACTGATATCTACTCGTTCCATGCCTTCATTATTTTCCCTTTGGAAAATTTCCATAAATCGATTCTTCTGTTCTTCTATATCTGCCTTTGTTTCCGGACTATCTGTTGCTATTATACCGCTGATGCCGTTTTCTTTTGCCTGGAAAGTGGCTGCTATTTTACCAGCAAACTTTGTTTCCAGCATAATATCAACAACACCTCGTTTTTCTACGCCGCGTACAATCTTTAAAGTTACATTTGTTACCTCATCACCAACCATTACCGGAACAGAATATGTTTCTTTTTCAGACATTTTCTTCTGGATAGAAAGCTGCGCCCGCATCAGCTTTGCTTCTTTGATATCAATACTTGTAACCTCATCACTTTCAATCATAGTCTTCATAACATTTTCTGCCAGTTTACCCAAAGCTTCCTGTGCTTCTGCCATTTCCTTTGGCTCTGAAACTGCATGACCGAAATCCTCCAGCAGCTGCTGTTTAATCGCTGCAATTTCATCTAACATAGAAGGTTCTTCCTGACCTGCTAATGCTGGATTTGTTTCGAAATTCTTCTCTCTTTGCGCAAACAGCTTTTGGAACAGCTGATTACGGTCAGACATCATTGTTTCCATAGCCAAAATATTTTTTACAGAATCCGGTATATCATACCGCTCTAATAACTGATACACTTCTTCCGGTGTGTTCGCACACTGTTTAAAGCCCTCAAGCTGCTCTTTCGCATACGCCTCTGGAATACCTGTATCTTCTGCATCAATTTTCTGCAAAGCTTCTGCCAGCTGTTCTGGTGTCATTTCCATCCAGTCTGCATTCTGATTTCCAAGTACTTTCAATCGTTCCGGTGTTAAGGCTTCCTTTGCATCCTTTACACAATGGCTCATATAGCCTGCCATGATTTGCTCTGTAATAGAATTCTGATATCCTCTTCCCTGCTCTCTTTCTCCAAAACTGTCATTCACAGAAAAATCCATCTGCTTTTGTTTATTTGCACTGCGAACAGCAGTTAATAAATTCTTCAACGTAATCTCTGCACCCTGATTTACCAATGCTCCAATTGCCGCTCCATCAGTCTGCTCAACCTGATGCAGCAAACGATATACACCTATAAAAGTGCTTCTCTCATCTTCTGTAATTTCTTTATTACGTTCTAATTTCCACAGGAATTCACTAAATCTTTCTGTACCATCGTCATTCCATTCCTGTTTTACTTCTTCTGCGGCCTGATTCAAAGCAGCAAAATCCATCTCCAATGGATTCTCTCCTTTACGCAGCATTTCAATAACAACTCGCGGTGTCAAATTTTTAAATACCCTCTGCACCTCTTTATCTGCCGCCTTCATCTCTTCAACAGCTTCTTTTGTAATGGCAATCTCATTATATGCTAAAATACGAACTGCTCTGCGGTTTGCATCATTCTGCTCCATATTAAGGTCTGCCAAAATATCATCGACATTTTGAAATGCCTTTGCATAGGAATCTCCCAAATCACTTCTCGGTGCCGTCATCAGTGGCTCGTAGCTCTGGCTTGCTCTTTCCATTGCCGCCTTCATTGCCATACCATTTTCATAGACCCCATCAATACCTGTCACATCTGCCTGCGGCATACCTAATACATATGCCGGAACAGATTTGATTGCAGATAACTTCTGTTCCGTTTCTGCAAATAAAGCCACTCTCTCCTCGGAAGCTTCTACTCCCTGTGATTCTAATAAATTAGCATAATATCTATTTTCTTCATTTTTTAAGCTTTCTACCAATTCCATTAATGGCTTTGTATCAATAGAGATACCTCTCTTTAAAAGAGAATAATTAGCTTCGAATGTCATTGCCAGACGCGTTTCTTCTAACTGACGTTTTGCTGTCAGCAATCTCAAATCTCTGTCAGCATAAATCTGCTCTCCGCCCTGTCCTCTCTGCGCAAAGCCTTCCTCTGCTCCCTTCTCCTGTCCTGCTGCCATTTTTAAATTCTTAATAGTAAGCTCAAAACCTCTATCTATTAAATATTGAATATCTGCATCCGTTGCATTTTCAATAACGGAAAGGGCATCTTTAGCGCGGCTTTTCATATCATATCCCTGCAGCATCATCGCATCCTGTGGAGCTTTTCCTTCTGCTAATGCTGTTACAATTGCATCCAGCATTTCTTCCGAAGATGCAGCACCTGTATATGCTTTTAAGTCATTCATATAACTTAAGTTATCTGCTGTCAGTGCAATATCATTTGCCATCAGCCAGCTGCTATTTGTCATAGTCTGTTCATTTACAGGCAGACCCGCCTCTTTAATAACACCGCTGATCTGATCCTGCATGCCGGATATATCAATCGTACCGGAAGACACATAACTTGCACTGCCGCTATGTGCTGCCTTATAAAAATTGGCAACAGTAGGACTTAACTGATTATCCAGCATATATTTAATACCGCCAGCTGTCAGCGGACTTAAACCCGCTGCCAGCTCATATGCTTTTAAACATTCCGTCAGGTTTTCTTCTGAAACAGGTAAATCCGCTTCTTTTAATTTCTGCTCCAACTGTCTTGCAAGCGCAGTATTCCCTGTCATCTCTTCCAACTGAGCTTTACTTAAATCATCCCCAAAGCATGAAACATCACCGCCTGCCTTCGCTACCTGCATCTTAATCTTATCCGTTACTGTGACAATCGTATTACTTGTTGTTTCATCTAAAGAAAAGCCCTCTTCCTGCATCTTTGCATAATCTTCTTCTGAAGTCGTATGAGAAAGTACTGCCATTTGATTCTTACGGGAGGCAGCATCCAATGCCATGCCGCTTTCCATGTCCTCTGCTAAGTCTTCTTTTCTTTCCAATGCAGGGTTTAAATATGTAGAATCTTTTATAAAAACAGTCTGATTCTCCGAATACCTGGACTTTGCAGCCGCTGCTTTTTCTGTAAAAAGCAAATTGCTGCCTTTTGTCTCTATATTTCCTGTCTGCTGTAACATATCTAAAATACCATTTTGCTGTTCGATTCTCATATGCCAAACCATACCTTTCTATTTAAAAATAACGTAATTATTCAGAGCCGCAGCTCGAAAACACTATGTGTTTCCTCGCTGTGGCTTTTCGTCAAAGAAATTTGTAAAAAAGCATTCCTTCCTGCAAGCAAGAGTCATGCTTTTTTACAAATTGCCTTGGCTCTGAATAGTTACAAAATGGCACATCTTTTCGACAAGTCGAAAAAATGCGCCATTCTTTCGCTGGTATATATATCGGTCTTTCCAGCGTTTTTATTAAGTTTTAGAATTTAAAAACTGCTACGCCATATGGTGATAATGGATATGCAAATGAGAATGGCTTGCCGTCACATTCAGATTTCTCTGCTTTATAACTTGCCGGCTTTGCAGTTCCTTCGCCGCCAAATTCTTTTGATTCATTATCTAATACAAGCTTGTAAGTTTTTTTCTTTGGTACACCAACACGATAATCCGGACGCTCCATTGGTGTAAAGTTACATACAAATAAAAGGTTGTTCTTTCCGTCTTTGCTCTTTCTTACAAAGCTGAAAATACTTCTGTCGCCGTCATTTGCATTAATCCATTCAAAACCTTCCCAGCTGTGATCTAATTCATACA
>CAYYZV010000048.1:0-13418 GCA_964476275.1 uncultured Roseburia sp. | reverse complement strand
ATTACAGGAGCATGGCTACGAGGGCTACGCCGTTGGCGGATGTGTTCGGGATGCCATGCTTTCCCGTATTCCTCAGGACTGGGATATTACGACCTCTGCGAAACCGGAACAGGTAAAGGCGCTTTTTCGGCATACGATTGATACTGGAATTCAGCACGGTACAGTAACGGTTATGCTGGAGCATGAGGGTTTTGAAGTAACCACTTACCGGATTGATGGGGAGTATGAAGATGCCCGCCATCCAAAGGAAGTAGAGTTTACCTCAAATTTGTTGGAAGATTTGAAACGCCGTGATTTTACCATTAATGCGATGGCATATAATGAAAAGGATGGGCTGGTAGATGCTTTTGATGGATTGGGCGATTTAAAGCGAGGAATTATTCGCTGTGTAGGAACACCGGAGGAACGTTTTACAGAAGATGCTTTGCGTATGCTTCGTGCAGTCCGCTTTGCAGCCCAGCTGGGATTTGAGATAGAAGATAAAACAAAGACTGCGATAAAAAAGCTGGCACCTAATCTTTCTAAAGTGAGTGCGGAGCGTATTCAGATTGAATTGGTGAAGCTTTTGACTTCTCCGCATCCGGAAGAGATACGGACAGCCTGGGAGACCGGACTTACAAAAGTGTTTTTACCGGAATTTGATAAAATGATGGAAACGAAGCAGAATAATCCGCATCATAAATATTCTGTAGGAGAACATACGATTGCAGCTTTGCAAAACGCGGCACCGAAAAAGGTTCTGCGGCTGACGATGCTGCTTCATGATATTGCAAAACCGATTTGCAAAACAACGGATGAAAACGGAGTGGATCATTTTTATGGCCATCAGTCAAAAGGCGGTGAACTGGCACAAAGTATTTTGCGCAGATTAAAATTTGATAATGATACTACAAACCGGGTATGTAAATTAGTGACTTGTCATGATTCGAGACCGAATCCGACAGAAAAATCCGTACGTAAAGCGGTATTTAAAAATGGAATAGAGCAGTATCCGTTACTCTTTGAGGTGCAAAGAGCAGATGCGCTTGCTCAGAGTGATTTTCAAAAAGAAGAAAAACTCAAAATGATAGATTTATATGAGAAAGAATATCAGAATATTATGGAAAAAGAGCAATGTCTGTCATTAAAGGAGCTGGCAGTAGGAGGGGCGGATTTAATCGCTCTTGGTATGCAGCCTGGAAAAGCGATTGGAGAGACTTTGCATAAATTATTAGAAATGGTATTAGAAGAGCCCGAATTAAATACGAAAGAAAAATTAATAGAGCTGGTTCATAAAATGTAGAACCCTTTCATATGATAAAGAGACGTGGTAAGTATACAAACTTACTGAACTTTGTCATATGGAGGGGTTTTCATGTATAGTAGGCCAGAACAGGTATTAGAAAAATATCCGTTAACGGTAAAATCTTTTTCAAAAGGGAGAGAATGTTATCTTTTTGACACAAATCTTGGGTGCATGGCATTGCATGAATACCGTGGTTCGAAAGAAAGAGCGGCATTTTTAGCAGAAATGTTAAAGCATTTAAAAGAAAAAGGGCTATTAGTAGAGGGAATTGTTGCATCTATAGAAGGAGAAATTCTAGTAATAGATGAGGAAGAACGAAAATTTCTTCTTTCTGAGAATTATCACGGAGCAGAGTGCGATACGAAAAGCAAAGAGGACATGATGGCAGCAGTAAAAATGCTTGCCAGACTGCATAATGCATCTAAAAGCTTTCCGGGTGAAGTACCGGAAATTATTAAACGAAATCAGAATTCGCTGTTGCAGGTATGTGAGAAGCATAATCGGGAGATAAAACAGGTAAAAAATTATATACGTAATAAAAAGAAGAAAAATGGATTTGAAATGTTATTTGCCAGCCAGTGTGAAAAATTTTTAAAAAAAGCGGCGGCGGTGACAGAAGCGCTGCGAAGTGTAGAATGTGAGGAAGCATTGTATGGTTTCTGTCATGGTGATTATAATCAGCATAGCATTATTTTTGCGAAACAGGGAATCGCGATTGTAGGGCTGGAATGTTTTACATATGATATTCAGATTCGGGATTTGGCCAATTTTCTGCGTAAAATGCTGGAAAAGAATGAGTGGGATATTGAGTTAGGAATGGCATTGATAAATGCATATGACCAAATTCAGCCGATTCAGGAACAGGAGGCAAGCTATTTGTATTTCTTTTTGGCTTATCCGGAAAAATTCTGGAAGCTTGCTAATCATTATAATAATGCGCATAAATCATGGCTGTCTGAACGGAATATAGAAAAGTTGGAGAAGGTAATCAGTCAGGAAGAGAAAAGAGAAGCGTTTTTGGCAGAAATGAAGAAATGTCTGCATTACTGGGAATGAAGGGAACAGTAATGCGTATTCCTCTTTTATTTTTCGACAGAATGGAGTATACTTGAACAAATGATAGAATAACAAAGCCTGAAGATGGAGGATGAAGTTGAAGTACACAAGGAAAGCAATTGTGGTATTTATGTGGATGCTGATTTTTGTATTAGCAGGATGCAGCTCAGAAAAAAAACCAACTGTATTAGGGACGGATTATTATTATCCGAAAACGGAGACAGAAAGTGTATCAGAAGAAGCACAAGCACCGATTAAAGCGGTATTTGGACCAGAACATTACATGATTATAAGTAATAATATGGCGAAGGAGTATATGGTTGTCAGACAGTTAGAATCTGGGAAACAGAGTCTGGTTACGTATTCGCTTACTACGAGTTTTTTTGATAAATACGGAAGCAGTACATCGGTTAGTTCATTTGAATCGGGACAGATCGTTATTTTGGGACATAAGGATTCAGAAGGAAAGTTAAAGTCAGTACAGCTTGCTGACGGTGTATGGGAATATGAAAATGTTGTCCGATATGAAATAGAGGAAGAACGAGGCGTATTTGAAATTGCAGATACAAAGTATTACTTTGATGAAGGCTTACGTGTTTTTTCAGAGGGTGAAATAATAAAGCTTTCTGACATTAAAGAGGATGAACTTCGAGTAGTTGGTATGAACAAACAGATTTTGTCGGTAGTTGTAACCACCGGACATGGAATCATAGCGCTGCAAAATACGGAATTATTCGAAGACAGTTTCATTCAGATAGGAAGAGATATTTTTGCAGAAATTACCGGTGAAATGGAGCTTGAGGTACCGGAAGGCAATTATATTGTTTCTGTAGCGAATAAAGGTTACGGTGGCAGTAAAGAATATGAAGTGAAGCGTGATGAAATTACAGTGATTGATTTGGATGAATTAAAGGGCGAAGGTCCGAAGATGTGTTCAATCGTCTTTGATATAGGCACTGCAGATGAAAATACGGATGCAGATATTACGTTTCGAATTGATGGAGAGGAAGTAGATTACGAAGCTCCGGTTGAACTGGCGTATGGAATTCATTCCATTAAAGCAGAATCCTACGGGTATGAAACCTACTCGAAAAAGTTATATGTAAATTCAGAAACAGCAGTTATTTCTATTGCGTTGGATTCAGAATCATCTGCCGGATATGAAAATGATGAGGATGTTGCAGAAGATGATGCACAGAATGCAGAAGCAGACAATACAACAGATACAGACCTGGCAGGGAATTTGGCGGGAAGTCTGGCAGGAAATGCAGGGAATACAGATACCGATGAAAATACGGATACAGATGATAGTGTTGATACCGATGCTCTGATAGAAGCATTGACAGGTGCATTAGGCGGAGATTCTTCTACAGATTACTTAAGTACGCTTTCACAGCTTTTGGGAAATGTGTTGTATTAGAAGAAGTCCTGTTATTGTTCAGAGAGCTATCAGACACTTGCTGTCGGATAGCGAAAGAAAGTGATTCAGGAGTTGATTTCTGCTTCGCGCAGCGAATTTGCATGCAGAAATCAATCGTTACTGAGAACGGAGTGAACAGTAACGAAGTCTGTTACCGTTTGGAAAGGGAGCAACAAATAGCTTGACAAAGCTATAGAAAACAAGTATAAATATGTTTGTAGGTATTTTGGGTTGAGAACCACAGAATATAGAAATCAATATCTTTATTTATTTATATGATAGGCTAGAGGAGGAATTTTAACATGAATAAGGCAGAGTTAATCGCAGCTATGGCTGAAAAAGCTGACTTAAGCAAAAAAGATGCAGAAGCAGCATTAAAAGCTTTTACAGATGTTGTTGCTGATGAATTAAAAAAAGGTGAAAGAATCCAGTTAGTAGGTTTCGGTACATTCGAAGTTTCTGAAAGAGCAGAAAGAACAGGAAGAAACCCACAGAGCGGTGAAGAAATGGTGATTCCAGCTTCTAAAGCTCCAAAATTTAAAGCTGGTAAAGCTTTGAAAGATATGATTAACGCATAAGAATGTTATTTTAGCGGATTCAGATATCTGAATCCGCTTTTTTGATAGGAGAATCGTATGAGATTAGACAAATTCTTAAAGGTATCTAGAATTATTAAAAGAAGAACTGTGGCGAATGAAGCTTGTGATGCGGGCAGAGTCATGGTAAATGGAAAGCCTGCAAAAGCCTCCTTGAATGTAAAGATAGGAGATATTATTGAGATTGCATTTGGAACAAAGACCGTAAAGGTGAGGGTATTAAATCTTTTAGATACGACGAAAAAAGAAGAAGCAAAAGATTTATTTGAATATATAGCATAAAAAAATAGGGCCTCTAATATAATAGATTGTAATCTAGGATAAACAGGAGGTCTTTTTTATGGATGAAAAAAATGGCGGCGGGACAAAGTCTCATAAGGTATTACTGATAAATCGGAAAAATGGTGCGTTTAGTGGAGTGGTGGACGTGTTGTCTTTTGATGTGGCAGAGATTTTACTGGAAACAGAACTGGGAATGCTGCTGATTAAAGGGCACGATTTGCACGTAAACAGATTGTCTTTGGAAAAAGGTGAGATTGATATAGAAGGACGAATTGATTCGTTAACCTATTCTGAGGTCAAATCAGCAGGAAAACAGGCAGAATCTCTTTTAGGAAGGTTGTTCCGGTGATGTTGGTAAGTGAAAGCATTGGAAATGAGGCAGTATTTTTTGGAGTTTCCGCATTGTGTGGAATGGGACTGGTTTTCGTCTATGACCTGTTTCGGATTTTTAGAAGAATCGTACCTCATGGAAATATCTGGATAGGAATAGAGGATGCATGTTATTGGTTTTTTAGTACAATTGTGGTGTTTTTATTGCTGTATCAGAAGAACGATGGAATGATGAGAGCTTTTTCTTTTTTGGGAATGCTTCTCGGAGGAGGCCTGTATGCCCTTTGGTTTAGCCGATTTGTGGTAAAAATATGTGTACTGGTATTGGGAACGATTTTAAAGTTTTTTGGAAAAGTGTTAGGGACAGCCTTAAAGCCTGTTTTTAAAATAGGAAAGAAAATCAGGACTTTTCTGGTGAAACAGTTGAAAAAGTTCTATAAAACGATTAAAATGGGATTATGTAAACGTTGAAGGATTAGAAAGGTGTGGTTACAGCCATGGCAAAGAGAAGAAGAAGTTCGCGGCGTGATGATAATAAAGCAGGCAAGACTTGTATTGGTATTATTCTGATAGCGTTCGTGGCAGTAATGTCTGTTCAGATTCATAAGGTTTATCAGAAGGACTTAGAAAAGATTGCACAGGAAGAAGAGTTAAGACAGGAACTTCAGAAAGAGCTTGACAGACAGGAAGAATTAAAAGAATATCAAATGTACATAGAGTCTCAGGAATATGTTGAGGATGTGGCAAAAAGTAAGCTTGGCTTACTCTACGAGAACCAGATTATTTTCAGAGAAAATAAAAATTAAAGTAAATGTTAAACAGAAAGAGCTTCGTGGTAACGCGAAGCTCTTTTTTGCTGTATTTTGCCGAAATGTTCTCAAAAACGGTTCCTTGCTTTGACAAACATTTTAGAAAACATTTTATATAATCGGTGGCACAGTGATTGCCCGGACAGCCTAATGGAGGGGCAAATAAAAAGGAGGTAGAAAATGAAGAAAAACAGTATAAGACAAATGATACTAAGTGTAATAAGCGGACTGGCCTGCAGTGTACAGATTATAGACTGCTATCCGCTTGTGCCGGCGTGTTTTGCTGCGCTTTATCTGGCCGGGATAAAGATAGGGTGGCTTTTAATGGCTGCTTATGCAGGAATGATGTTTTTTATGCCGTTTACAGCCATGGCAAAGTATGCAGTTATTATTTTAGTCACAATTGGTATTGTAAAACTGGTGGAATGGGCGACAGACAGCAGTTCGGTTTATTTGGTTTCGCTGCTGGCTTCTTTGACGACTATGATAGTCTCCTTTTGTGGAAATCTTTTGGAATGGAGAAATCAGCCTGTTTGGCAGGCGGTGCTGTTGGAAGGAGGATTTGTACTGGGATCGGTGGTTTTGCTGCATCGAATGGTGCATATGGTATTGGAATGGAAGTGGGAGAAACCGCAGGCAGAAGTGCCGGAAGGGAAGAAGGACGACAGATTGCGTGGGTATGCAGAATCTTTTGAAGGACTGTCCAAGGTTTTCTTACATATGAGCCAGCGAAAAGAAGGATATTCGCAGGAGGAATATGGCAGATTTCAAAATGAGTTGACGGGAAAGCTTTGTTTAAATTGTGATTCGTGTGCACTTTGCTGGGAAGCAGAACAGGGGCCTATTTATGATATTCTGCCAAGGCTGATAAGCGAGGTATTAGAACAGGGACGAGCCTCAAAAGAACAGCAGGAACAGTTGGAAAAGTGCTGTAAGAGGAGTAAGGATATGACAGCGGAGGCAGTAAGAGTTTTTGAACGTGTATCATTAAATCGTGCATGGTATAACAGACTGCTGGAAAATCGCCAGACTATAGCAGAACAGTTAGATGCTATGGCCTACATTATGCAGGATTGTGCGAAGGAAGAGGTACTGCTGGATGGAAAGGAGAAAGGAAAACTGTCGGAGATTTGTTATCAGGCAAAGAGCAGTGGTATTTTAATTGATCAGATGCATTTATATCAGTCTGCAGAGGGACATTTGAAATTACAGGTACAGATGAAAAGCAAGAGCGGCTGTGTTTCTGTCAAAACATTTTTGCAGTTGATTAGCAGAATTTTAGGCCGGAGAATGCGCGTACAGGCAGATACGAAAACATTTATTTCAAAGGAAATAGTGGAGTTTTTGTTTATTGAAGATACAAAATTTCGAAGCGTACAGGGAATTGAACGGCGGAAGAAGGATGGGGCTTATGTATCGGGAGACAATTTTTCTGTTTTGGAATTGGAAAGCGGAAATTTCTTAATGGGGCTTTCGGACGGGATGGGTTCTGGCAGTACAGCATGCAGGGAAAGTGAATTGGTACTGGACTTGGTGGAGAAGTTTTTGGAAGCAGGATTTTCCATGGAAACGGCCATTCGTATGATGAATTCTGCGATGGTATTAAAAGGTGAAGCGGATTTGTTTTCTACGGTAGATTTGCTGAATATTGATTTATATAATGGGAAAGCTTCTTTTTATAAAATAGGTGCAGCGGCAAGCTTCTTGAAAAGAGAGGGGAAAGTTACCTGCCTTTCATCTGACACACTTCCGGTTGGAGTGGGAAATAATCCGGAAATTGACAGAGAGGAAATGAATTTGAAAAATGGTGATTTTGTTGTCATGGTCACGGATGGTGTGTTAGAATATCTACATGTAACGAAACCGGAAGAAACGATGCAGGAGATCATTGAGAGCATTGACTGCAGACATCCCGGAGTTTTGGTAAAAAAGATTATGGAGCGTGTCCTGTTATTTACAGGGGGCAAGGTGCAGGATGATATGACCATTCTGGCAGCCTGTGTTTGGGAGAAATAATGTTTCAAAAGATTTTACAGTATTGTAAAAGGGAGAATTTAATAGAGAAGGGAGATTATGTGCTGGCAGGCGTATCTGGCGGAGCAGATTCGGTGTGTATGCTGCTGCTGCTTTTAAGTCTGCAAAAGGAAATGGGGTTTCTTTTGGAAGCGGTTCATGTGGAGCATGGCATTCGTGGAGCAGAAAGTGAAGAAGATGCAGTTTTTGTAGACCGATTATGTAAAGAACGAAAGATTCCTTTGCAGATGTTCTCTGTGCAGGCGGCAGAATATGCAAAACAGCAGAAACTGGGGCTGGAAGAGGCAGCCCGCATTCTTAGATATGGCTGTTATAAAAAGGCGGCACAAAAAGTACAGAATTCCAAGGTGAAGATTGCTTTGGCACATCATGCAGATGACAATGCAGAAACAGTATTGTTTCAAATGCTGCGCGGCAGCGGAATTGATGGTTTAAGCGGGATGAGACCGAAGCGGGAATTATTGCCGGGAATAGATGTAATACGTCCGATGCTGCCTATAACGAGGCGAGAAATAGAAGGATTTTTAGAAAGCGAAGGGCAAAATTTTTGCGTGGATAGTACCAATGAAGATGTGTCCTACAGTAGAAATAAGATTCGAAAGGTAATTCTTCCAATGTTGGAAGAGGTGAATACAAAGGCAGTTTCTCACATCAATCAAAGTGCGCTGATGCTTCGGGAATTGGGAGATTATTTAAATGTTCAGGTTCAGAATGCGGCAGAAAAGGCATTACTGGAACGGGAAGAAGGGTTCATTTTATTAAAAGAAGAAATGGAGGTTCTGCCGATCATTTTGAAAAAAGAAATTTCTCATCTGGCTATTGGCAAAGTATCCGGCAGTGCAAAGGATATTAGTTCTTTGCATGTAGAAGCCCTGATTGGTCTTATGGATCTTCAGGTAGGGAAATGTTTAAATCTTCCTTATGGAATAACAGCGCGGCGTGTTTATGAGGGTGTGCTGTTACAGAGGCAGAAGATACAGAAAGACAAAGATGCGGAAGGCTTCTGCTTGTGCATATCCGAGGAAGAGCTTATAGAGAAGCTTCATTATGGAAATGCGTTATGGGGGGTTCCGGAGGGGAATGTGGAGTTTTCTCTTATAAAAAAAGAGGGAAAAATTTCCAAAAACCAATATACGAAATACTTTGATTATGATAAAATAAAAGGCAGCTTTCAAATTCGAACCCGACAGGCAGGGGATTATCTGGTGGTAGATGAAGCTGGTCATAAAAAGCGATTGAAAGAATATTTTATTAATGAGAAGATACCGGCAGATATGAGAAATGAAATGCTGCTTTTGACTCAGGAGGAAAAAATACTCTGGGTGATAGGTGGTCGTATTAGTGCAGATATAAAAGTAAGCAAAGATACCAAACAAATTTTAAAAGTACAGATAACAGGAGGAAAGTATTATGAAGGTTAAAGCAGTCCACGAATATTTATCAGAGGAAAAGATTACAAGACGTATTGCGGAAATGGGAGCGCAGATCAGCGAGATATATGGTGACGAACCGGTATGTCTGATTTGTATTTTAAAAGGTTCCGTATTTTTCACAGTAGAGTTGGCGAAAAGAATTACTTCGCCGGTTGAGTTAGAGTTTATGTGTGTTTCAAGCTATGGCTCAGGTTCGAAATCCAGCGGTGTTGTAAAGATTACAAAGGATTTGGATGTGAGTATTGAAGGCAAGCATGTGTTGGTGGTAGAGGATATTATTGACTCAGGACGTACATTGTCTTATCTGCTTCAGAATTTGAAGACCAGAAATCCAAAGAGTTTACGACTTTGTACATTATTGGATAAGCCGGATCGTCGTGTAGTACATGTCGATGTAGATTATGTAGGCTTTGAAATCCCGGATGAATTTGTGGTAGGATACGGATTGGATTATGCTCAGAAGTACCGTAATTTACCATATATTGGATATGTGGAAATTGAGGAATAAAGGAGATTAGAAATTTGAATACAAAAAAAGGAAATAGTAGTTATCGTGGATTTGGCTTCTATCTGCTTCTCATGTTATTGTTTGTTGTGATGTGGTATTTTTTAGATGGAAGAACAACTACGAATGCATACACCCGTGCACAGTTTGAAGCAGATGTAAATAATGAAGTGATTACTGCTTACCATGTGGTACAGAATCGCGAAGTGCCGACGGGATATGTGATAGTGACATTTACAGATGGAAGCCAGAATCGACTGATTGTTTCAGATGTAAATGAAGTAACGGAGTATTTACAGGATAAGGGAATTAAGAATTATACACAGGCAGACATTCCGGCAGAAAGCTGGGTAATGACAATATTGCCATATCTGCTGATTTTTGGAGCGATGTTTATCTTCTTTATGATGATGACGAGTCAGAATGCAGCAAATTCCGGCGGTAATAATAAGATGATGAATTTTGGTAAAAGCCGTGCCAAAATGCAAAAGCCGGATGAAAAGAGTATTTTATTCAAAGATGTAGCCGGTTTAAAGGAAGAGAAAGAGGAATTGGAAGAAATCGTAGATTTCTTAAAGGCTCCGCAGAAGTATACTGCTTTAGGCGCGCGTATTCCAAAAGGTATTTTGTTAGTAGGACCTCCTGGAACAGGTAAGACATTACTGGCAAAGGCGATTGCAGGAGAAGCGGGTGTGCCATTTTTTAGCATCTCCGGTTCTGATTTCGTAGAGATGTTTGTAGGTGTAGGTGCGTCCCGTGTAAGAGATTTATTTGAAGATGCCAAGCGTAATGCACCATGTATTGTGTTCATTGACGAAATTGATGCGGTTGCAAGAAGAAGAGGTACTGGTATGGGCGGCGGCCACGATGAGCGTGAGCAGACCTTAAACCAGATGCTTGTAGAAATGGATGGTTTTGGTGTAAACGAAGGAATTATCGTTATGGCTGCGACCAACCGTGTGGATATTTTAGACCCGGCTATCATGCGTCCGGGCCGTTTTGACAGAAAGGTTCATGTAGGCAGACCGGATGTAGGCGGCAGAGAAGAAATTTTAGGTGTTCATGCGAAGAATAAGCCTTTGGGTGATGATGTGGATTTGAAGCAGATTGCTCAGACAACAGCCGGATTTACCGGAGCTGATTTGGAGAATCTTTTGAATGAGGCAGCGATTGCGGCAGCAAAAGAGAATCGTGCGTATATTATGCAGGAGGATATTAAGAAATCTTTTGTTAAGGTAGGAATCGGTGCAGAGAAGAAAAGCCGTATTATTACCGAAAAAGAGAAGCGTATCACTGCTTTCCACGAGGCTGGCCATGCGATTTTATTCCATGTACTGCCGGATGTGGGACCGGTTTATTCCGTATCGATTATTCCAACCGGAGCGAGTGCAGCAGGTTATACAATGCCGCTGCCAGAGCGGGATGAGATGTTTAATACAAAAGGCAAGATGCTTCAGGATATTATTGTGTCCTTAGGAGGACGTGTGGCAGAAGAGCTTGTATTTGATGATATTACAACCGGAGCATCACAGGATATTAAGCAGGCAACACAGCGTGCGAAGGCGATGGTAACGAGATATGGATTTTCTGAAAATATTGGTATGATTTGTTATGAGAATGATGATGATGAGGTATTTATCGGAAGAGATTTAGCTCATACGAAAGGCTATGGCGGTGCAGTGGCTGATGAAATCGATAAAGAAGTAAAACGAATCATTGACGAATGTTATGCAAAAGCAAAGGCACTTATTATCGAAAACCGCAGCGTTTTAGATGCCTGCGCTAAACTCCTTCTTGAAAAGGAAAAAATAGGACGGTCAGAATTTGAGGCATTATTTGAGACTTTATAGTGTAAAATGCAGGGTATTTTTACAGGGTGTGGAAAATACTGTATAAAAAGTGCATAAAAACTTTTGTGAAAAATTGTGATGTTTGTGCACACTTATTTGTGGGATCATGATATTATAATACTCGTAAAACCCCCCAATACATTATATATTTTTTTTACTATACCCCATAGTAAAAATACCTTCTCCTAAAAAGACAGCGTATCGAAAGGCTGTCTTTTTTTTGTCTTAATAGCTATAGTTTCCAGTAATTCCCATGGTAAAAAGCATTCACAAATGATCTGTTATACTGTAACATATTGAACTGTGTTAAGGCGGCTTAAAGTGAAAGCCGCTTAAGCCGCTTAATAAGTTTAGAGAGGAAAGTGAGATGAAGTGGAGAGACGTAAAAATATTGTGTGCAGGAATGTGTGTATGTACAGTGATTGTGGCATTGAATCCCATACAGGATAGGATAGCAAGTCAGGTTACAGAGTTGACAGAGGGAGCAGATATAGGAGAAGGATTGAGCAATGAAGAAGAAACGGAAAGTTTTCCGGAAGTAAGAGCAGAACGGCATAAAGTATATGAGGTTGGAAACGGAATTAATAATGAAGAAACGGAACAGATGGAATCATTGGAAGTAGTTCAAAATGATGCGGAATCTGTGCCGGAAAGCAATCTTATTATTGCGGATGTAACGAATTATGTAAATATTAGAAGTCTGCCAAGTGAAGAGGGGGAAATTCTTGGCAAGCTTTACGATGATTCGGTAGGAAGAAAGCATGGGGAAGAGAACGGCTGGTATTATATTGAATCCGGAAGTGTGAAAGGATATGTAAAGGCGGAGTTTGTATTGACCGGTGAAGCGGCTGAAATTCGGGCAAAAGAGGTTGGGACAAGACTTGCAGAGGTTACAACTACAACACTGAAAGTAAGACAGGAGCCTACGACGGAATCGATAGTGTTAGGGCTAGTGCCAGGCGGAGATATTTTATCTGTTATAGAAGAGGCAGAAGGCTGGGTTAAAGTAGATGTAGAGGATGGACCGGGATATGTTTCAACTGATTATGTGAATGTATATACAGAAAATGTCGCGGCAGAATCTAAAGAAGAAGAGGCAGCTAGATTAAAAAAGGAAGAGGAAGCGCGAAAGAGGGCAGAAGAAGCGGCAAAAGAAGCTTTGCGGCAGCAGCAGATGGCAAGCAAGCCGACAAGTAAACCGGTATCAGGAAGCAACGGAAATGGATCGAATGCCGCATCAGGAAACACAGGCAGTAGTGGAAGTGGTTCAAATACAGCTTCAGGAAGTTCTGGCAATAGCGAAAACAGTTCAAGTGTAAGTACTGTGGGACTGGGACAGCAGATTGCAGACTATGCTCTGCGGTTTGTGGGAAATCCATATGTATATGGCGGGACAAGTCTGACCAACGGAGCGGATTGCTCAGGATTTGTACAAAGCGTTTATAAGCATTTCGGTATTTCTCTGCCTCGGCATTCAGGTGATCAGGGAAAAGCCGGACGGGCTGTAAATGGACTCGGCAACGCGAAGTCGGGAGACCTGGTATGGTATTCCGGACATATTGGCATCTACATTGGGAACGGAAAAATTGTTCATGCCAGCAATGAAAAAAATGGAATTATGGTGTCGGAAGCTTCATACCGAACCATTCTTGGCATTCGCAGAATTGTATAGCGTGCAATTCAATTGCACGATTAACTGGTGAAAATTGAAATTTGAACCGGAAATTAGATAAAAATTCCATATTTTAGGAAATATGGGGCTCAAAAAGCAAAAAAAGAGAGAAAAAATAAAAATTTCTTTCTTTTTTTGTTGTGAAA
>CAYYZV010000047.1:0-14030 GCA_964476275.1 uncultured Roseburia sp. | reverse complement strand
ATAGCAGGAGATGAAATTAAAAAATATTTTGATTGTGGTGAAAGATATTGAGAAACCGGAAATGTTATATCCTTCAATTCAATATGTGAATCGGCTTATGATGCATAGCTGGGGACAAAAAGTGGTTCGTTTTTATGATTTAGATGGAAATTTGATAGAGGTAGGAACTCCAGTGTAGTGTTACACAAAAAGAAAGGAAGAAATATGCAGACACCAATTGCGGATTTTGTAAGGGATTATGCAGAAAAAAAAGGAAGCCGCTTTCATATGCCTGGCCATAAAGGTCAGGCATTTCTTGGCTGTGAAAAGTTTGACATTACAGAAATTATGGGGGCGGATGCACTTTATGAGGCAGAGGGTATTATAGCAGAGAGTGAGCAGAAGGCTGCTGAATTATTTGGAACCGCCCGAACATGTTTTTCAGCAGAAGGTTCCAGCCAGTGTATCAGAGCAATGCTGAAGCTGATAGCAGGCTATAATGTAGAAAATCGGAATAAAGAAATACCGTATTATGAAAGTGCATCGTATTACAATGCAGAAAGAAATAAAGAAAAAGTTGTATTGAAAGAAAAAATGTGTTCTTACATCATAGCTGCACGTAACGTGCATAAGGCATTTTTGTATGCAGCCGCTTTGGTAGATTTTGATGTAGTGTGGCTTTATCCGGAGGAAATGCATTCTTTATGCAGCTGTAGGATTTCGGAGGAGCAAGTAGAAGCAGAATTGAAGAGACAGATATTTGAACGCGGCGCGGCTCCGGCGGCAGTTTATGTGACAAGTCCGGATTATCTTGGCGGACAGTTAGATATTGCGGCATTAGCAGAAGTCTGTCATCGTTATGATACAATTTTAGCAGTAGATAATGCACATGGCGCATATCTGCATTTTTTAGAGGAAAAAAAGCATCCGATGGATTTGGGAGCGGATATCTGCTGTGATTCTGCTCATAAAACTTTGCCGGTTTTGACAGGTGGTGCTTATTTACAGATTAGTAAAAACGCGCCTGCGTATTTTTCAGAAAATGCAAAACAGGCAATGGTGTTGTTTGGTTCGACAAGTCCGTCTTATTTAATAATGGCATCACTTGATTTGTGTAATGCATATTTAGAAAAAGATTATAAAAGACGCTTGACAGAAACAGTACAAAGGCTTGTGCAGATTCGAACGGATTTAAGAGCGTCAGGCTGGATGATAGAACAGACAGATCCATTAAAGCTGACAGTACAGGTACCTCTTGGTATGACAGGCATGGAACTTGCAGACAGACTTCGTAAGGCACAGATAGAATGCGAATATGCGGATGAAAAATATCTGGTGTTAATGGCAACACCGGAAAATACAGAGGAAGATTTTGAAAAATTAACAGAGGCAATGTCGGAAATAGTCAGGTTTCAAAGCGAAGAGAAAAACGTGCAATTACAGCCAGTGCATTGTGAACAAAGAATGTCCATCAGAGAAGCCATTTTTGCACAGCAGGAACAGATAAAAGCAGTAAATTCTTTGGGAAGAATCTGTGGTGTACCAACAGTGGGCTGTCCGCCGGCAATTCCGATTGTGGTGCCGGGAGAGGTTATAAACGAAGAGGCAGTAAAGCTGTTCGCATATTATGGTGTTGAAACAGTGGCAGTGACAAAATATTAGGGTATCTTTTCATGCAGAAATGCGGTAGACCTTGTTTGTTGATTTGGCATTGCTTGTGGTTCATATGCTGATGTCAGATAAATTAGGGTTAGAAAATAAACCAAAAGGTATGGCACAAAATGACGGCCATACCTTTTTCATAAAAGCTAATGCAGTAATCCGAATACTTTTGCTAATTCCATAATCAGAATTGGGATGATAATCAAAGCCAGAGCGATGAGGTAGTGTGGCATGGTAAGGCTCACCAGTCCAAAAACCGTGGACAAAGGTGTAAACAGGACTAGACAAATCAGTAAAATAGAGCAAAGGGCAGCCAGGTTTAATTTTGGATTGCTAAAAATGCCGATAGCAAAAAGGGAACGGCCAGAACGCATATTAAAGGCCTGAATGACCTGAGAAAAAGACAGCACCATAAAGGCAAGTGTCTGTCCGCCTGCCAGTTCGCCGGTGGTGTCTTCTCCGATGCGGAATGCAATTAGAGTCAAAATGCCAAACATAAACCCTTGTAAAATAATTTGGATACCAAAACCATGCGCAAAGAGTCCTTCTTCTTTTGGCTTTGGTTTCTGCTGCATAATGTTGCTTTCTACAGGTTCCATTCCAAGAGCAATTGCCGGGAGGCTGTCTGTTACTAAATTAATCAAAAGCAGCTGTATGGATAAAAATGGTGATTTATGCCACAGCAGCATGCAGGTGAAAACAGCTGCGATTTCTCCGATATTGGTTCCAAGAAGAAAACCCACAACTTTTTTTATGTTTGCGTAAATTCCACGTCCTTCCTGTATGGCATCTACAATGGTTGCAAAATTATCATCCGTTAAGGTCATGTCAGAGGCACCTTTTGCGACATCTGTTCCGGTAATTCCCATAGCGCAGCCAATATCTGCGGCTTTTAAGGCAGGAGCATCATTGACACCATCGCCGGTCATAGCGACAACCTGACCTTTCCGCTGCCAGGCTTTTACAATACGGATTTTATTTTCCGGTGAAACTCTGGCATAAACGGAAATGCGTTCAATTTGTAAATCCAATTCTGAATCTGTCATAGAATCCAGTTCCATACCGGTAATGGCTTTGCTATCCGGCTGTAAAATGCCAAGTTCTCTGGCGATAGCGGAGGCTGTCACGACGTGGTCGCCGGTAATCATAACCGGCTTGATACCGGCATTTTGGCAGAGTGTTACGGCTGCCTTTGCTTCCGGCCGGGGCGGGTCAATCATACCAACCATTCCTAAAAAGGTCAGATTGTTTTCTAAGTCTTTGGAAGAGATTTTTTCGGGGAGCTTTTCCAATTTTTTATAGGCTACAGCTAATACCCGTAAGGCTTCTGAGCTCATTTGGTCATTCATCTGTCCTGCGGCAACCAGATCACCGCCGATGCAACGGGATGCCATGACATCAAAAGCACCCTTTACAATTGCGATTAGCTGACCGTTGATATTATGAACGGTAGTCATGAGCTTGCGCTCAGAATCGAAAGGCAGCTCTGCCTGCCGCGGATAGCTTTCGTTAAGAGCAGACTTTTTGATGCCGTTTTTGTGAGCGGCTAAAATAATGGCAGTTTCTGTCGGATCGCCAAGGTGTTCTTCTTTCTCGTCGTGAAAGATGACTGCGCCGTCACAGCAGAGTGCGGCATAGGAAAGGAGAGTTTTGACTTGGGAAGAATTTTGACTACTGATATCTTCAGCAGATTCAAAGCCATCTACATATGCTTTTATTAAAGTCATGCGGTTTTGGGTCAGTGTACCGGTTTTGTCAGAGCAGATAACAGAGGCACTGCCTAAGGTTTCGACTGCAGGAAGCTTTCGGATAATGGCATTTTTGTGAACCATACGCTGTACACCGATGGAAAGTACGATAGTTACAATCGCAGGCAGGCCTTCCGGTATGGCAGAAACAGCTAGAGAGACAGCAGTCATAAATATTTCAAGTGCAGGCACACCATTCGATAATCCAATGACAAAAATGATTCCGCAGGCAGCCAATGCAACAGCACCCAGATATTTTCCAAGCTGAGACAGTTTTTGCTGAAGGGGGGTCTGTACCTCTTTTTCATTCTCTAACAGATTTGCAATCTTTCCCATTTCGGTATGCATGCCTGTAGCTGTTACAACTGCCATAGCCGTTCCATAAGTAATGCTGCAGCCGGAAAAAATCATGTTTGTCCGGTCGCCTAAAGGTGCATTTGGTTTCACTTTTGCAAAAGCATTTTTTTCAGATGGGACGGATTCGCCTGTGAGGGCAGATTCTTCTGATTTTAAACTGACACTTTTTAGAAGTCTGGCATCTGCGGGAATAAAATCGCCGGCTTCTAAATGTATGATGTCACCCGGAACCAACTGGCTGGCGTCGATTGTGGTTTCGGAACCGTCGCGGAGTACCCGTGCGTGAGGCGTAGAAAGGCTTTTTAAAGCATCTAAAGCTTTTTCGGCCTTGCTTTCCTGCACGACACCCATAATCGCGTTTAAAATGACAATCAAAAGAATGAGAGCAGGTTCAAAAAATTCTTTTGGATTGCCTTCTATGCAGGCAATTACAAAGGAAACGATGGCGGCGGCAATTAAAATCAGAATCATGACATCTTTAAATTGCTCTGCAAATCGTTCCAAAAACGTTTTTTTGCGCCGCCCGGTAAGGCGGTTTTCTCCATGTCGCTGCAGAGCCGATTTCGCATAAGTATTGGTTAGACCAAATGTCTGATCAGAAGAAAGTTCTTTTAAAATGAGATCGATTGGTTCACTGTGAAAAATCAAATTGTTGTCCTCCTTAACCTGTTATTTTAAGTATAGTTAGGAAGTGGCAATTTTAGTCATTCTTTTATCAAATCTTATAAATTCCTTAACTTCTTGAAAAAATAAAAAAGGTCGCGTATAGTATTAATGTGATAAGTAAATGTATAATAATTATATATTGAGTAGGAAAATGAGTAAGATAAGGAAAAGAATATTGATAATTGGATTAATAATTGCTGCAGTATGTCTGGCAGTATGGATTGTCTGGGATAACAAACGGATTGTAGTTACCGCATTTGAAATAAACAGCGGGCGGCTGCCGGAAGCGTTTGACGGTTACCGGATTGTGCATGTGTCAGATTTGCATAATGATGAATTTGGTGAAAAAAATGAAAAGCTGCTTGCGAAAATAAAGGAGCAAAAACCGGATATGATTGCGATTACCGGAGATTTGCTGGATTCGAGAAGAACGGATATAGAAAAGGCACTTAATTTTGCGAAAGGGGCGGCACAGATTGCGCCGTGCTATTATGTGACAGGCAATCACGAGTCCCGTATGCCGAAGGAATACAGGGAGCTTGAAAAGGGGATGGTTGAGGCAGGCGTAATTGTTTTGCGAAATAAAACGACTATAATAGAAAAAGCGGACGAACAGATTACGCTGATAGGAATTGACGATCCACGGTTTGTAATAGCTACGGATAAAGTAGAAAAAATGGAACGTATCTTGGGAGAAACACTGACAGAACTGCAGAAGGATACGCCGGAGGAAGATTTTACACTTTTGCTGTCACATCGTCCTGAACTGTTTGATTTATATTGTGCGCAGGATTTGGATGTGGTACTATCAGGACATGTGCATGGCGGACAGTTTCGTCTGCCGTTCATTGGTGGAATCATTGGCCCGGGACAGGGAATTTTGCCGGATTATGATGCCGGACTGTATACAGAGGAAAATACCTGTATGGTGCTTAGCCGGGGATTGGGACAGAGTATTGTGCCATTTCGGATAAATAATCCACCGGAGCTTGTGGTAGTTACATTAAAATATAATGAAAAAATGTAATGAAAAAATAGATAAAAGGAGGAAAAGTATGTTAATAAGTATTTTAGTAACAATAGTAGTAGGATTGATTTATTTTTATGTCAATCTTCCTGCAATCAACCTGCACGCAACAGAATTTTATACGTTTGTTTTGATTTTATGCGCTGTGTACTGTGGCTGCAATTTAGTGGTGACAGGATTTAAAGCGACCAGTATCAAGGATTATCTCAAACATTTACTGAAAAAATGTACCATTCCGGTTGTGGCAGCAGTACTGTTAGTAGTAATTGCACTGGTTGGCAATGTGGCAGGGCATGTATTATTCCGTGCCAGAGATTATGCAGAATTACTGTATATCGAACAGGGCGATTTTGCTTCTGAGGTGCAGGAGGTGAGCTGGGAACAGATTCCGATGTTAGATTCAAACTCAGCGAACACATTGGCAAATAAGAAAATGGGTGAGCTTTCGGATTTGGTTTCTCAGTTTGAGGTAAATTCTAATTCTGCGCAGATTAATTATCAGGACAGACCAGTACGCGCTACTTACTTAGATTATGGGGATTTTGTTAAGTGGTTTAAAAATAGACAGGATGGTATTCCTGCATATCTGTTAATTGATATGGTGACACAGGAAGTGAGTGTTACTCGATTGGAAGAAGGAATGAAGTATTCTCCTTCTGAAATTTTTAACCGCAACATTGTGCGTCACTTGCGCTTCAGTTATCCAACGAAAATGTTTTATGCAATAAACTTCGAGGTGGATGAGGAAGGCACACCATTCTGGTGTGCAAGTGTAGTGACAAAGAAAATTGGTTTGTTTGGCGGAACAGATATTACAGGAGCAGTTTTGGTAAATGCAGTAACAGGGGAACATGCATATTATGATTTAGCCGATGTACCGACATGGGTGGATCGTGTATGCAGTGCAGACGTAATTATGCAGCAGTATGATTACTATGGTTTGTATCAGGGCGGATTCTGGAATTCGATTTTAGGACAGAGCGGCTGTACAGAAACAACCTCCGGTTATAATTATATTGCAATGGATGATGACGTATGGGTATATACCGGCGTTACGTCTGTAGCAGGAGATGAAAGTAATCTTGGATTTATGCTGGTAAACCAGCGTACGAAGGAAGCGCGTTACTATCCATGTGCCGGAGCAAACGAGGAGGCCGGTATGCGTTCTGCACAGGGGGCGGTGCAGCAGTACAGCTATACTGCAACTTTCCCGATTTTATTGAATTTGGGCGGAGAACCGACCTACTTTATGGCATTAAAGGACGCTTCCCAGCTGGTAAAAATGTATGCGATGGTAAATGTCAGTCAGTATCAGGTTGTAGCTACCGGAAGCACTGTTGAAGAGTGTCAGGCGGCATATGCAGAGCTGTTGATTAAAAATGGCATTACAGAGTCTGCACCGGTGCCAGAGGCAGAAACAAAGACTGCGTCAGGAATCATAGCAGAAATTCGTTCTTCGGTTATGGATGGAGATACCTGGTATTTTATTCGCTTAGAAAATGAACAGGTTTATTATTTAATAAATGGAAGTGAGTATCCGTTAGCTGCTATTTTAAATGCAGGTGATCATGTAACAATTACTTATGAAGTAGGCAGCGGTGAGTTGATAAATGGTGTTTCTTTGGAACGATAAATAAGTTATAAACAGGAGATGGAGTATGTTTATTCAGGAAATGTGGATAAACATACTCCATTTTTAAAATTGTGTGTATAAATTCAAAAACAAGCTCAAAAACATCTTGCGGGTGCTAAGGAAAATATGAAAATGGTCGATAAATATCATGAAAGATTTAAAATATTTAGTGGAAGGAGATGCCTAATATGCGTATAGATGCTTATAATCAGATCGCGCAGATCTATAAAACAAACAAAGCTGGGAAGGTGACAAACGCATCAAGTGTGGCTGCAGCCCGGGATGAAGTGCAGATTTCATCATTTGGTCGTGACTACCAGATCGCAAAGCAGGCAGTGCAGGAAGCTTCCGATATCAGAACTGACAAAGTAGCAGAGTTGAAAGCAAAAGTAGATGCTGACAGCTATCATGTGGATAACGGAGATTTTGCAAGTAAATTATTAGCAAAATATAACTATTCAGAGTCAAGGAAATTTTCATAAAAAGCAGGCATTCAGCTTGCTGAAAGGAATGCTTTTTTGAAAAATTCTTTGGTGAGAAGCCATAGCGAAGAAACACGTAGGGTTTTTGAGCTTGGCTCTGAATAGTTACAACAGTATATAAAAGTGAGGAAGAACTTTGGCTAGTTTAATGGAAGACCTTTTGGATGTCTTAGGAAAAGAAGAACAACAGTATCAGGAATTGATTGAGCTGGGTCAGCAGAAAAAGCAGGCAGTTATTAAGGCGGATATTAAGACTTTAGAACAGGTTACTGCAAATGAGGGTGAAGTTGCCAGTATACTGCAGAATCTTGCCAAGCACAGAAACAGAGTGCTGAATGATATGGCTACGGTTTTAGGAAAAGAACCGGGAGACATAACTATTACGAAAATGATTGGATACCTGGAGGGTCAGCCGCAGGAACAGCGGAAGTTGACAGAGATGAAGGAGAAGCTGCTTTCTACAGGAAAGAAGATGACGGCTATCAATCAGCAGAACGAAGTCCTGCTTAAGCAGGCAATGGAAATGGTGGAGTTTGATTTAACATTATTAAAAAGCATGCGTCAGGCTCCGGAAACAGCCAATTATAACAAGCGGGCATATATGACGGGTGACTTGTTAGGCGGGGGCGGCTTTGACGCGAAACAGTAATTGATAGATATAAGATAAGAGGAATTTTACCATGGCGAATGGAATGGGAAGTTTGTTTGTCGGTTCATCCGGCTTAAAAAGTGCACAGAATGCTTTAAATATAACAGCAAATAACCTGGCTAACGTAAATACCACCGGTTATGTACGTCAGCAGGTTTTGCATACAGATAACAATTACAATACATTTGATACCAGTGCATCGATCAGTTATCAGCAGGCAGGACTAGGTGTTGAGATTGGTGATGTAGTACATGCAAGAGATATTTTTCTTGATAAGTCTTACAGAACAGAAGCCGGACGACAGGCATTTTATGCAGCAACTGCAGATGCAGTAAATGAAGTGACGACTTTTTATCAGGAGCTGCAGGGAGAAGCATTTCAGGATTCTATGCAGGATTTATGGGTTGCCTTTCAGGAATTGGCAAAGGCTCCAAGTGATTCGGTAACTCAGAACCTGGTTGTACAAAAAGCTACACTTTTGGTTTCCAGAACGTCTGCTGTTTATCAGGGACTGGTGGATTATCAGGAGAATATTAATACTCAGATTTCCAATGATATTGACCGTGTTAACGAATTAGGAAATCGTATTTTTGAATTAAATGATGAAATCAGAAGAGCAGAAGCCGGTGATTTAGAAACAGCTATGTCATTGCGTGATGAACGTGATAATTGTTTGGATGAATTGGGTACATTAGCAGAAATTACGTTCAATGAAGGTGCGAACGGTATCGTAAAGGTCATGTTAGAGGGGATGACCTTTGTAAATGAAGCTCAAGTATATGAAATGGGGAAGCAGGTAGATGATGCTACAGGATTTGTAACAGCCTACTGGCCTCATACCTCAGTACCTTCAGCAGGATATTATGATGATGTATTCTCTTACACAAAAGAAATTTCTACAGAAATGGGAAACGATATTGGTGAACTGAGAGCATTGATTTTGGCAAGAGGTGACAGAGTTGCAAATTATAACGACATTCTTGGAGTGAGTCCAGAAGAGTATAACGCCTCTACAAAAGGCTATATTGGTACAGGAATGTCGGTAATGCTGCAGGCACAGTCGCAGTTAGACCAGTTATTCCATGGAATGGTTACAGCAATTAACGATTTATTATGCCCTAATACAGAGGCTTCCAATATATTTGATTTTTCTGGCAGTACAACCGGCGAGCTTAAATTAAAGGATGTGAGCGGAAGAGTTTATAGAATTACAGAAGATACCTTATTTTTGG
Source organism: uncultured Roseburia sp. (assembly GCA_964476275.1). Lineage (GTDB taxonomy): Bacteria > Bacillota > Clostridia > Lachnospirales > Lachnospiraceae > Roseburia. Next base: position 4,595 of record CAYYZV010000047.1, on the reverse strand, counting down.
ATGCAGAGAATGCCTCTCTTGGTGCTGATGGCGAGCTGCCGCCGACAGAACTGTTTTCACGAATCGGAACGGAGCGTTATACAGAGATTACAGTAAAAAATGAAGATGGTACTGTTTCCAGTTACTATATGTATAATGCAGAAGATCCGGATGATACAACTAAGCAGTATACAATTTCCAGTGTAAGTGTAAATCAGGAATTAAAAGAGCAGGAAACAAAAATGCCGCATCTGAAACAGGATGGTCAGGTAGATTATACATTGGCAGAAAAATTAGCTGACTTGTGGGAAGAAGAAGGATTAATGCTCGATCCGAATGATACAAATAAAGTAACATTTTTGGATTATTATTCGAATATGATAGGTGCAATGGGCACATTGGGTAATGTATATGAATCCACAGCAGCTGGCTTGACAGATACAGTTACAGCGATTTCGAATCAGAGACAGCAGGTAATGGGTGTATCTTCAGATGAAGAGCTTACAAAAATGATTCGATATCAGAATGCGTATAACGCATCCAGCCGTTTTATAAATGTAATAGATGAAATGTTAGAACATCTGGTTACTCAGCTTGGTTAATAGGTGGAGTGAAGGATGGTAGGAGGTAATCAATATGCCGTCACAATTTTTTGGATTAATGATAGCATCGTCTGGTTTGAGCGCATATCAGGCGGCTTTAAATACAACAGCAAATAATATATCAAATGTAAAAACAGAAGGTTATACCAGACAGGTTGCAGAAATGAGTGCTTCTACAGCATTGCGTGTGAATGCAAAATATGGCTGTGCAGGTACTGGTGTGCAGGTAGACTCCATTAAGCAGGTACGTAATGAGTATTACGACGTGAAATACTGGGAAAACCAAAGCTCACTTGGTTTATATGAAACCAAAGTGAATTATAATCTTCAGATTGAAAATTATTTTATGGATGATGATTCAATCAAAGGATTTACCAGCATTTTAAATAATATGTTTAATGCAATGGAAGAATTAAAGAATGAAGCCGGCGATATTAATGTGCGTCAGCAGTTTATCAGCCAGGCAAAGAATTTTACTACATATTTTAATTCTGTTGCAAGTGGTCTTGGAGAGATTCAGGATAGTGTCAATGAAGAAATTAAATCTACAGTAGCAAATATTAATTCCCTTGCTGAGAAAATCGCGGTTTTAAATAAGCAGATTAACGTAATTGAGCTTCAGGGCAGCTATGCAAATGAGCTTCGCGATCAGCGTGCACTTTTGATTGATGAATTATCTTCTATCGTTCCAACAGAAGTAACAGAATCTCCGGTAACCAATGCGAATTTCCCGGATATGCAGCTTGGTTCAAATTATTATGTTGTAAAAATTAATGGTCAGACATTGGTAGATACTTATGATTATAACACACTTACCTGTGTTGCAAGAGATTATCCAATTAATCAGTCAGACAGAGCAGGTATGTATGACATTATCTGGAAAGAAACGGGAAGTGCTTTCCATGCCGGGTCAAACTATTCTGCCGGTTCTTTAAAAGGACTGATGGATATAAGAGATGGTAATAATTCAGAGAATTTTTCGGGAAAAATTACAGCTGTTACTTCTAATACGATTACAGTAACAGAGAATCTTTCTATTACGGAAATAGAAGCGATGACAATGCCTCATGAAGGTGTGCTTACAATTGATGGAAAAGATTATGAATATACAGATTTTGAATTTACAACGAATGCAGATGGTAAGATTATAAGCTATACATTTACGCTTTCATCAGAAAATACGATTAGCCAAGATCAGCAGGTTAGAATGGAAGGAAAAACAGCGCAGATTGGACAGTCAATCGATGCGAAGGGTGTTCCGTATTATCTGGCACAGATGAATGAATTTTTACGTACGTTTGCACAGTCATTTAATGATATTATGCTGGGTGGTCAAAATTTATATGGAGATGAGGTGGATTTTTCGTTCTTTACAGCGATTAAAGCTGTCAGCGGAGAGGATACGACATTCCTTAATGTAGAAGGTGGAAAAACTTATTCTGCAACGCAGGATGGGTATTATAGATTAACTTGTGGAAATATTTCGATTGACAGTGACTGCATAAAAGATTCATCTTTAATTGCTACCACAGATAATATTAATAATGGTGTAGATTCCTATGAGCTTGTTGAAGACTTGTTAAAGCTGAAATCAGATACTGTCATGTACCGCGGCGGCGGTGCAGATGACTTCCTGCAGTGTATCATTGAAGATATTTCTGTAGATACAGAGGAAGCACAGATATTTTATGCAAACTATACCAATATAGGTGCGGCAGTTGATAACCAGAGACAGTCTGTTTCTGGTGTAGATGAAGATGAGGAAGCATTGGACTTGGTAAAATTCCAGAATGCATATAATCTTTCTTCAAAAATGGTTTCCGTATTAGTAGAAATTTATGACCGATTAATTTTAGAAACCGGTGTATAGGAGGAAATATGAGAATTACAAATAATATGATGTTGAGAAATACAATGTCAAATATTTATGGAAATAAAGAAAATGTGAATACATTGAACAATCAGATGTCTTCTCAAAAGAAGATTTCCAGACCTTCCGAGGACCCGGTAATTGCAATTCGTGCATTGCGTCTTCGCAGTAATTTGAGCGAAATTAATCAGTTTTATGATAGAAATATTCCGGATGCAGAAGCGTGGTTAAATGTAACAGAAACAGCATTAACAAATATGGAAAGCATTTTGTCTGATGTTCGTACACAATGTACTTATGGTGCAACAGGTACGTTGACAACAGAAGACAGAGATGCGATTTTAAAGAGTCTGACTCAGCTAAGAGAGCAGTTATATGCAGAAGGCAATTCTGATTATGCCGGACGTACTGTATTTACCGGTTACCGTACAAATGGCAGACTTACATTTGATAATGATGAGAGCAATACATCTTATGATATTACACAGACCTTTACACGTGCAAATATAGAAGAAGAGCATCGTTATTACAAAGGTGAAGCAGGTATACCAACAGATACACAGCTGAAAAATGCTGAAGAACCGGACGATATAGAGACGATGATGTGTGATCGCATCCGTCTGGCATATAATAATATAACAGCAGACAGTTTTGAACTTAAATTTACAGATGGAACTGTTACAGACGGTGCATTACAGTACCAGTCGTTGGCAGATATGAAAACTGTAGATGGTGAAAATGTAGAAATTAAGACCTATGAGACTTTAGATGATTGGAAAAAAGAAGCTGATTTCGCAGCAGGTTTAAAGGATAATCAGATCGTTGTTATCGCAGATACAGGTGAAATGCTTCTTGGCAAAGATGTTTCAGCTACACTGGAATCAAACAATTATCAATTGTCTGTTGATTATTCTAAGAAAGGTTTTGCCAAAGGCGAGCTTCGTCCGGAATATTATTTTAACTGTACAGATACGACGGATGAACTTGAAGAAAATCATATTGAATATAAGAAGTATGATGAAGCAGGAAAAGAGATAAAACAGGATATTAATTATACAGTGGCATATAATCAGACATTGACTATCAATACAAATGCATCCGATGTATTGAATGAAAATGCAGGACGTGATGTAGATGAAATGATGGATGCAGTACAGTATGCAATTGATGCTCATGATAAGGTGGCAAAAATCGAAGGAATGATGGCATTGGAAGAATATTCCAGTGACGAATCACAGGAAAAGCTGCAGAAGTGGTTAGATACAGCTCAGAAAGAAGCTGATTTTGCAGATGATAATTTAAAGAAGCTGTTTAATACTTATATTGGTAATTTCGATTCTTATTTGGTAGATGTGAATCTTGCAATTACTACTGTAGGAAGTAAAGGCCAGCAGTTAGAATTAACAGAAGCACGTATGTCCAATCAGCAGCTTACTATTACAGAACTGAAATCGAAAAACGAAGACAAAGAGCTTTCTGATATTATTATCGAATATACATCTGCATATACTGCATATGAGGCATCATTGCAGGCAGCAGGTAAAATAAATCAGAATACATTGCTGAATTATATTTAATAGTAAAAGTTATTGTTCACACGTGACCAGTAACTCATAAAATAGACTGTCGGAGACAGCTAAAAAACCAGGAGGAAACTATGCAGGCAAAGACAAGATTATTTGGAACGATTGATATCCCGGATGATAAAATGATTGTATTAGAGAATGGCATGATTGGATTTCCGGATATGCAGCGTTTTGCGTTGATTTTTGATGCGGAAAAAAAGAATGGCGGCAAGATAAAATGGCTGCAGTCTATGGATGAACCAGAGATGGCATTTCCGGTAATGGACCCAACTTTTATTAAAAAGGATTATGATCCGGTTATTAATGAAGAAATTTTGAAACCATTAGGGAAGCTAACAGAAGAGAATACGTTTGTATTATCTACTGTTACGGTTCCAAGAGAACTTGAGAAAATGTCTATTAATTTAAAGGCTCCTATAATCATTAATTCGGATACGAATAAGGGGGCACAGATTATTGTAGAAGATGATATGCCTGTAAAATATATGATTTATGACCTGCTTAAAAGCAGAAAAGAAAAGGCAGGTGAATAGGCATGCTGGCTTTAACAAGAAAAAA
>CAYYZV010000046.1:0-14192 GCA_964476275.1 uncultured Roseburia sp. | reverse complement strand
TTCTGCTTTCATCTGTTTTTCCATTGCATCCCGAATTGCTGCTGGAGGAATGATATTCTTTAATTCTACTCGATTTACTTTTATTCCCCATGGGTCTGTTGCTACATCAAGAGATGCACGCATTTTCGTATTAATTGTTTCTCTGGATGTCAATGTTTGATCCAGCTCCAAATCACCGATAATATTACGAAGTGTTGTTGCTGTTAAATTTTCAATCGCCATAATTGGATTTTCTACACCATATACATACAGCTTCGGATCTGTAATTTGGAAAAATACAACCGTATCAATCTGCATGGTTACATTATCCTTTGTAATAACCGGCTGTGGCGGGAAATCAACCACCTGTTCTTTTAATACGACTCTTTTTGCCATACGATCCACAAATGGCACTTTAAAATGGATCCCTACAGACCAAGTAGTCAAGTAACCTCCTAAACGTTCTACTACAACAGCCTGTGCCTGCGGTACAATCTTGATACAGGATGATGCCAGCACCAAAAGAAGAACCAAAAGAACTAAAATTGGAACTAAAAACTGCATATAAATCCCTCCATTTTCTGAATATTCTGTTCCAAGTAACATGTTACCAGAATAGTTATTCTAATATTACTATATTTAATTTTAGATTACAATATTGGAAATGCTGAAAGCACAAAAAAGTGCCGGCTTTTCAACCAACACTTTTTCCTTAAATCTGCTTTTTTTACCTATTAGAAAAATACATGATTTCCAATCACTACTCCTGCATGTCCGGATCTTGTATTTTTAAAGCTCTTTGCACCACCTGTATTATCTACACCATTGATTGCTTCCTGCGCTGCCTGAATGCAGGAAGCCTTTGGTCCATTTGCAAGTACTGTTGCTACCTTGCCGTTACCTGCTGGTGTAAACTGACCTGGTGCATAGATTACATCACTAATTGCACTTCCGTATCTGCCGCTTCTTAAACGGTTCATTACTACTGCACCAACAGCTAGCTTACCATCATAGCTTTCACCGCCAGCTTCGCACTGAATTAATGCTGCCAAAAGAAGTACTTCATCTGTTGAAGCATATACAGATGCATTCTGCACAACTGTTACTTCTGTAGTCTGTGCTGCTTTACGTTTTGCTGCTTCTTCTGCTTTTTTACGCTCGATTTCTTTTTCTTCTGCAATTGTAATTGCTTCTGTTGTTGCATGCTCTACTTCTGCAAATTCTGCATTGATATATCTGGTCTTTCCTGTATAACGCACTGCTAACCAGCCAGCTGGTACTTCTGCGTCCGTCTCAACGATTAAAACAGTTCCTGTTGATACTGCCGCTACTACGCTGGATTCTGTAGAAGCTTCACTTCTAACGCGAACTCCGTTTCCTGTAATTGTTGCACGAACATCAATATTTTTATTCGCATATGCCAATGCATCTAATCCATAAATACAATACTCATTCTTTACATATCCATCTACATTACCGGATTTAATATGAGTCCATTCAGCACCAATCTCTACAACTTCTGCCACATCACCCTTACGAAAACGTCCAACGATTTCTGCATCTGCGCTGGCCTCTGCTCTGACATTCATTTTCTCTTCTACATCTGCCATAACACGATTCTGCCATAACATTTCTTCTTCTGTAAGCAATGGTCCTTCCGGAATGGATTCAATCGCTTCAGCCGCAGCTGCTACAACGATTGTCTGTGTCTGCTCATAAGCAGCAACCTGAACTCCTGTTAATGCCTGCTCTTCTAATTCATTTAAAGAAAGAACTACACCTGCTGTTCTTCCTGTTATATTCTCTTCTGCTACTCTTGCCTGCGGTACCTCTGCCACTGTTCTCATTGCTGGCTGACTGTCTGCAGTTCCGGCGATGACACCCATCATAACTACACTTAAAACAAGTGCTGCTGCTTCTTTCATCGCTTTACTATTTAAATTCATAAAAACCTCCATACGTGTTTATTTCATTTTTTCATCACTTTTATTACACGTTTGTTTCATTTTATTCATTTTTGTTACAATTGTTACAGATTTGTTACAATTGGATTATAGCAAAGCCCCTTCGTAAAGTCAAGATTTTCAAGACTTTCGCAAAATATTTGGTAATCTTATCCAGTTTGCAACGTAAAAAAGTACTTTTTTCATAATATTTGTTGTAAAAATTACTTCATTATTTCCTCTTTTGTTTATTACATACTAATAAAGTATTAAGAAAATACTTCTGATAATACTTCATTTATAAGAGCCTCCTGAGCAGCTTTTTGTTTTTCTTCTTCCGTCGGCTCGGCTTGTCCCTTTTCTAATATATAGCTTTCACCAGCTTTTTGATTTTTAAACACCTCCTCTTCTTTCTGCTCTATTTTTTCTTTCTGTATCTGTTCCAAAAAAGCCTCTATGGTCTTTTCCTGTTTTTTTATCCGTTGTAACATCTGTCTGTGGGTCAGCATATTCTGTATTAATGCAAACACCTGTAAGAGCAATATCATTCCTAAAAAAACTTCCATGTGTTATCCCCTTTCTATTTTGGAAGACTAATTACTATTATACGAATCTTTTTTCTTTTTTGAAGTACTCTGCCCGGACTTTTCGCCGCAAGTTTCGACAAAAACCTTAAATTTTATGCAGTCTTTCCTTGACTTTTACGCATAAGGGTATTATAAATAGGGAAAACATAGTTATTAATTATCTGCTCTTTGAAAGGCGGTACGTTTATGAAAAAAATCGTTATGACAGGTGGCGGCACAGCTGGCCACGTAACCCCAAACATTGCCTTAATGCCAACATTACGTGAAGCTGGTTATGAAATATCCTATATCGGCTCCTATGAAGGAATTGAAAAAAGATTGATTGAAGAACAGGGAATTCCTTATTATGGAATTTCTTCCGGCAAACTCAGACGTTATTTTGACCCAAAAAACTTCTCCGATCCATTTAAAGTAATAAAAGGATTAGGGCAGGCCATAGGCTTATTAAGAAAACTGAAACCGGATATTGTATTTTCAAAGGGAGGTTTTGTTTCTGTACCGGTTATATTAGCAGCAAAACTTTGCGGTATTCCTGCGATTATCCATGAATCCGATATTACACCAGGGCTGGCAAACAAAATTGCTATTCCAAGCGCTACGAAGGTATGCTGTAATTTTCCAGAAACCCTTAAATATCTTCCAAAAGAGAAAGCCTGCTTTAGCGGTTCTCCTATTCGTCAGGAATTACTTAGCGGTGATGCCAATGCAGCTCTTCGTTTTTGTAAACTCTCTTCCAAAGATAAGCCTGTTTTATTAATTGTAGGCGGAAGTACCGGTTCTAAAGTAATTAATACAATTGTCAGAGCCTCTCTTCCTACTTTATTAAAAGATTATCTGGTTATTCATCTTTGTGGAAAGGGTAATTTAGATACATCTTTGAATAATATGACTGGATATGTTCAATTGGAATATGCCGGAAAAGAATTAGCAGATATATTTGCATTATCGGATATTGTTATTTCCAGAGCAGGTGCTAACGCTATCTGTGAATTATTAGCTCTGCGCAAACCGAATATCTTAATTCCACTCTCTGCAGCAGCAAGCCGAGGTGACCAGATTTTAAATGCAAATTCTTTCAAAGCTTCTGGATACAGCTATGTATTAGAAGAAGAGAAGCTTTCTATGGAAACTTTGCAGGATGCTATTACAGAAGTTGCAGCTAACCAGAATACTTATATTTCTGCTATGAAAAACAGCCAGACACAAAATTCCATCCAAATCATCTGCAATTTAATTGAAGAAACAGCAAAACGAAAGAAATAAAAACAAGGTGCTTCATCTTCTAACCTTACATAGATGAAGCACCTTTTCTGTTGTCAAAAATCAATAACTACTCTGCAAGAGAACCACGGATTTCTGCCATCTCTTCTGCTGAAAAGGTTTCCTGAGACCAGTTAAGAATATTATTATTCTTAGAATGAAGGTATCTTGGTATCAAATGCATATGGAAATGGAACACTGTCTGACCTGCTGCCTCACTGTTATTCTGCAAAAGATTAAAACCATCACACTTTAATATATTTGTCATTTTTGTTGCCAGTCTCTTAGCAAGCTTCATCGCTTTTGCTGCTATTTCTTCATCAATTTCATAAATATCTGCATAATGTGTCTTTGGCACAATCAACGCATGTCCCTTACTAGCCGGATTAACATCCAAAAATACTTTAAAGTCTTCATCCTCATAAATTGTGTAAGATGGAATTTCTCCCGCTACAATTTTACAAAAAATACAGTCTGCCATAATTTATATCTCCTTTTTCTTTTAAATTCTAAAATGTAAATAAATTATCCAGCATACATAAGGTCTTAAAGTTACCCTTCGCCGGCATCTCACCTATTCGAAATGCTCTTTGGAATGTCATCTGCCCCGAAATAATACTCTTTAAAGTATCTGCTGATAATTTTACAAGAACATCAATATCTTCTTCCTGTCCATAATAAATATTTAACACATCCTTTTTTATTCCAATAAACAACGGCTTTTTCATTCCATCAATCATCAGGGAATATCTTGCAGAAAAATCAATCTGCGGAGAAAAATGTTCTTTAAAATCATTCAGAAATGGCTCTGTTCCCTCATCTGTATTTTTTCCCAGCATATCCTTAAACATCGATGCTAATTCCTCTATATCTGCTTTCTGTTTCTTCACATACGTATCATCCGAAACATATTTTGAAAGCTGTTCACTTTCCTGCGGTGTTAATTCCATCTGAGTTGTACGCAAAATGCTTTGCTTAACCGCTTGACTGCTGGTAGGCAGACTCTTTAGCTTCTGAGAAATGGTTCGGTATAAATTTTCTGCTTTCTTTTCTATAATTAAATTGTACTCTTCATTCAGCTCAAAGCTTACTAAATCTTCTACATAGCCGCTAAGCCCCGCGCAAGGCAGTCCCCCTAAAATTTCCCAGGCATTTGCCAGCGTCAGTTCTCCTTCACGCTCTCCATATGTAGTAGACATAACAATCGGCTGCATGTAAGTTGTCTTAATTTTTTCTTTATCTGCGTACAGCCAACATGCGTCTAAAAACTGCTGCATATAACCGCCAATTCCCAGCCACTCTACAGTTGTACCCAAAATAATACCATCTGCATCCTTCAATGTCTGCGGCAGCGTAGTAATCTCGTTTTTATGCTCCACAATATTAATACGCTCTACCGTAACACGCAGTTCTTTTAGTACTTCTTCCATTTTATTTAATACATATAATGTCGGATCATCTAAAACGCCTCTTCCGCCATAATAAATATTTACTTTCATATAACGCCCTCGCTTTTATCTGCTGAATACTAAAATTATGTTATTTTTGTAACTGCTCAAAACAGCTACGTCATTTTCAGTATATAGATTTTCAAAGATAAAATCAATCTTTTTGCGAGTTTTCGTACTTCATATTATAAAAACCGATATGGTTCCTTTGCAAAGCAAATAACCGCATTTTTCTTCAGGCTAACCCTTGTTTTATAGTTTAAAGCTCCGCCATCTACCGTTGTACCATTTGTGGAATTCAAGTCTTCAATAAAATATACCCCATCTATTTTACTGATTCTTGCGTGCTGATGGCTAATCGTCTGCTGCTCTATTATTCCATCGCACTTACTGCCGCTTCCTATTATAAAAGGTACTTTTTTTATATAAAAATCCGGCAGATGATACCTTCCCTCATATTTTAAAACTCCCTCTATTTCTTCTTTCCATTCACCTAAAAGAATTGTCGGCAACCCTGTTCTTACCTCTTCCTCCTCTGGTTCAAAAACAATCTGCTCTGCTTCCTGCTTCCTTTTTAAATATTTTCCCATTTTTTTATGAATCCATGCCACACAGTTCTCCTTCCATTCCCTAAAGCAAAACTTCTGTTTACTCTTATCTTTTAAATTTTCTTCTATTGTGCTTTGTTCTTCTTCCACAAATCTTTCCTCTAAATCTTCTTGTATACATATATCTGGTACGTTTTTTTCTAATCGTTTCTGAATATCCTGTAAAATAAATTCTTCTTTTAAAGATTCTTCATACACACCATAAGACAATTCTACTGCCTCTGAATTTCTATGGTTTGTTTTTGCAAGAATATATTCCATTAATTGGCGAAAACGCTTTTGTACCGACTCTGTTTCGTTTGGATAATAACAAAAATAAATCTGCTGCGTTTTTACATCTCTAAAAATAGTTTCTGGCCGAAGTAATATTCCCTCCTGAAATAGCAAGTGCTTCTCCAATTGTTTTACAACAGCACAAATTCCCGCCAATATATTTCTTAATAATGTTTCATCTAATGACTCATTTTCCAAAACGATATCCAAAGCCTGCTTTCCTGTTATATCATAACGAAGTAAATACCTATCATCCTCCTTCTGCCACCGCATCGGCAGTATTCCTTCGATTTTATTATGAGATAACATTTCCTCCTCTGTTCTGCTCAATGGCTCTGTCACCGCAATTCGCATATATCCAAACTGCATATTTCGTATATATTCAATCTTCATACAATGCTCCCATCACATTCTCTACTAACTCTTTCCGATACATATAAGATACCAAATCTACAGATTCTTCTTCCTCTACCAGTAACGCCCTGTTTTTCACCTCATTATGTAATGTAATTCCACTCCCTATAGCAATGCATATACACATCAAAATCAACGGCACAATACAAGCTGCTTCTACTGTAAAACTTCCCTTATACACTTTCATAACACAAACAATACATACGCAGCCAACGTAAACGGCATCATAGCTACGCTGTCATCTCTCCCTTTCTTTTCTAGCACCAGCCATCCTAATGAAACAATTCCTGCCAATAATAAAGTTCCTGCCAATAATATCAAATTTTGTATAAAGTTCAAAAATACTCCTGTCATTAAAAAGACCAGTGCATCTCCGAATCCTATCTGTTCCCTCGTAAATTTCGCTGCCAGAAAAAGCATACCGCCTACGAACATTGCAACAGGAATATTTATCAAAAATTCTATTTTACAGATTTCTAAAAAACTCTGTTCATCTTGAACGAGCAAGGAAAAAATTTTCATTATCATTCCCACTCCTGCCAAAACCAGTAAATCTTTTCCTTTTATCAGCTTTGTTTTAAAATCTGTCCATGCCAAATAAAATAATCCCATCAGCAGTATCACTTTATTTATCATTTCGAACATTTCCTGCATCCTGGCATTCCTCCCACTTCTGAAAGCTTTTTCTGATAAATTGTCCGCTTTAATCCACCGCATGTCACAGAAAAATGATATTTATCCCCATAATCAGTTATATAAATGATTTGTTTTGAATCAACAACTTGCTTTACACTAGCTTCCATTCCGCATAGCTCACATTCCCTATATTTTCCGCCGCTGGCATTCCTTATGGAAATCAATTTTTCCGCCGGAATCTTTTGAACAGATAAATCCAAATACGAACAGCTTTTCCTCAAATGGTATACCTCTCCATACGATGTCATATAAACTATTTCTTCTTCCGAATTCGTGCTTAAGCTGTGCCACCCTGTCCACTTACGCAGTCTCGTTTTCTGACAAATCCAAAAATTCTTGCTTCCAAATACTTTTATTGGAAATTTCATCACATAATTTGCTTTCAGTAAAATATAATCTCCCTCGAACTCCGAATCCAGCAAACTAACACCAAGCGCACCGCCTTTTACAAATTGAACTATAACAGCATCCTCCTTTAATTCGGAATACATAATTCCCTTTGCCATAGACAAATATTTTAAATCGCCTATTGTACTACTCTCTTCTTTCTCCGAAAAAACCGCCAAAATTTTTCCGGTCTGTTCCAACGCGTTTTGTACACTTATTTGTACCTTCATTATCTGGAAATAGAATAAAATAAAGGAAAAAAAGCATGCAAATAATGGAAGTATAATAGCAGCCTCAACCGTCATGCTCCCCCTCATGCAGGTGCATAGGGGTGCCTCTCTATGACTCTTTGCATGGAAATAACATGAGAATATTGGGTCTTCGGGGAAAGATTTTTTTATCTTGTTATTATATTTAGTCTGTGACGAATGAACAAAAAGAGACACCCCAACGCACCTGCCTTTCATGGAATATAAGAACGCTGTACATTTTTTGTAAAGAACAGCTTTCCATCGTAAGTTTTTCCAGTCATAATTAGTGACTGAAAAATAGGTTTACTTTCAAATTTCACTTTATATTTTAGTGTTACCAACATATGATCCATTCTGCAATTTTGATAGTCTTCCTGTTCCTTCATTCCTATCTCCATCACTTCCATCATCCGATATGCCAGTTTTTCATCGGTAGTCATAAACAGTACTTGCTTTAAATAATCCGCATATTCTAAACCTTCTGTACAAACTTTTGCCTTTGCATTCTTATCAAACACAGAAAAAATATTTGTAATTTCCGTTGTCCACTCATTATCCTGTTTTACTAACGGAATCTTTTCACCCGCCACCAAGGAACGTAAATCAAGAACACTCTCACAATATGCCCATGCACCAATGATTCCCGCCTGTATCACCTTTACCACGGCCGGATTTTCTCCTGCCATTAAGCCAACAATACCTGCCAATGCTTCTGCTAATGCCATTTTTTCTTTGTCTTGGACTAAATAAGCCGTATTTGCAGCCTCCCTAAGCAATAAAATACGCTTTAACGCACCTTCCAGATTCTCCCATTCCGAATCCTTTCCACACAAAACATACTCCATTTCATAATCTAAAAAATGTGACTTTTGATTTGCTCCATAGCAGGAAAAATATTCTTCTAAATACGCAAGTACTAATATTTTCCTATACCAATTTCCTCCCGTATCTAGTATCATTGTTCCCGTCTCCTTTTTACGTTCCTCTAATCTGCTTTCTAATCTACATTCCTTCTGCGATAATCCGGACACTTCATCAAATACCAAATTTAAAATACCACTGCTCTGCATTTTTTCTACTGTATTCCACGTATCCTCTATTGCTGAAGTATCCGGCGTTATAATTTCTACTTCTATCTCTGGATTATTTTCTTTCCACTTCCACAAATTCTCAATTTTTACTTGCCATTCTGCCTTTACATCCTCAAAAACAGACCGCGCTTCTTTAATAGATTCTTCTGTTCCCGCATATTCCTGTTCCATTTCATCTGCATCAAAATATAATTGGTAGATATCCTCAGCAATTCCCAAAGGCAGGTTTTCTTTCTGTCTTTCTGCTACATAATTTAAAAACAATGTACCCTCTCCATCTGCAGCCATACTATATCCTTCTATCACAGCTTCGCAGGAAGAAAAACTATACTCATCAAGACTTTCCTCTATTTGTTTTTCCAATTCTTCTGATACATAATCTACAGAAAATTTTTCTGCTCCATATGCACCATCTAAAAACAATAATCCATACTGCTGCCATAAAAAAGGCTGGTACGCTCCGCATAACGAATCCATTCCAGACTCTGCTTTTAATGCCGCATAAGCATCCAGCCTATAAATTCTGGCAGACTCCAAAAGTGCAAACAACAGCGCAGCTATTAACATAAGACTTAATGCACAAAACGGTGTAATACTGCCTTTTTTCATCCTACCTGGCCTGCACTATCTACGATGGTATCAAAAATATCATTGATTAAATTTGTTAATTGCTTCTTAAAGATTAATACAATTCCAATCAATACGACTAAAATCAAAATCATTTCCACCGTTCCTATTCCTGTTTCTTCTTTCATAAATTCTTTGAAACTTCTCATTTTTTTCCTCCCTTAACTTATTCCAGACTGGAAAGACAGAATGGCTGGAACCATGATTACAAAAATTACAATTCCTAACATTAGAAGCATAGGAAAAAGTAATTTTGTTCCTGCTTCTTCACTGTACTGCTGCGCCATATTTTTCCTTTGGATAAAAGAGTCTTCTGCTTCCTTCTCTAATAATTGGCACAATCCCTGACTTCCCTTTTTTCTGTTTTGTATTAGATAATTACTGAATTTTCGATATTTTGCTGTGCCACAGCGTTCCCCAAATGCTTTATAAGAGATTACCTCTCCTTTTCCACCTTCTATTTCTCGCTGTGTAATTAGCATTTCTTCATAGACAAGCTTTTTTTCTGCACCTGTCTTTTTCTGTACCTCAAGATATCCTGACACAATTTTCTTCCATGCCCCTTGCAAAGTCATTCCTGCACTTAATAATAAAGTCAGTTTATTTATCATTTCCGGATATTCTCTCAATAACTGTGCCTCTCTCTTTTCCTTTGCTTCTTTCTTACGCTCTGCCTCCACAATGGGAAGCAGCAATACGATTACAAGCCCTATGGCAAATACTTGAAGCGAAAGATACGATTTCTGCTCCTTCCAGACCAGTGTATGTCCTTCCAACTCCGTTGGAAGACACAAAACCTCTGCCCCTTCTGTTTCTCTGCTTTCCGATATAGACTGATTGAGTTTTTCATAAAACCATTCCTCCTCACTTTTTTCTTTTTTACAAACAGTAAAATAAAATGTATAAATCTGGCTGCTATCCTCACAAGTAAGCAAAACCTTTGCTTCGACTATCTCTTTTTCTCCTTGGAGGTACTTTTCATCTATTTCTCCCGCTTCATTTATTAAACGGCCATTACTAAATTCCCACTCAGCTAAAACCCGTTCCTGCTGATAATTCGTCTGTAGATAAACTGCACCTGAAATTTCCTCTAAGGAACTATTTTTCCCTTGAAAACCTTCCTCGATTTCTCCAATTGCCGCAAGAAGATATGCCTCCTCCTCTTCCTGTGTCAGTCGTTTTTCCGGCACAAGAACTAAAAATTTTTCTGACCTTTCATCGTCAATTTCCAATAATAGCTCCGCCTCATACTCTCCCTGTCCATACTCCGCCCGCATCAGTTGTCCACTCTCTGTTACAATTGTTTCCGATTTTTCCACAAATTCTGTCAAAAAGGCCAAAACTACTGCAATTCCTAATAAACTTATTCTTTTTTTATCCCACTCCCTCATAGATATTTCCTCATATCTTTATTTGCGTCATCCTTCGCGCCAACATAAGTGCTGCCAGATAGGCCACAAATGCTGCAGACATCACACATACACCAAAAAGATTTCCATAAAGAGGTGCCAAAAATTCTTTTGACGTTAAATTCAAGTATGCCAGCAATCCTGCCGGTACAATATTCATGATTCTCTGCTCCATGATTCTCCCTGCCATAATCGTTTGAATTTCTCGTTCTGTTTCTATCTTTTCCCCTATATGAAAAATAGTATTTTGAATTATTTTTCCAAAATTTCCTCCACTTCGTTTTGCAAACTGAAAAACCTCTGCAAATTCCAAAATATCTTCACAGGAACTGCGCAATGCAAATTGGTAAAGTAATTGTTCTACCGGCTGATTCATCAAAATTGCACTATTCATCCGCTTAAGCTCCTCTGCCATAAGTCCTTCCTCTCCGTACAACTCCCTCAACTCTTTTTCCGCCTCTTTCCACGCATTTTCAATAGAATAACCAGAAACCAAAGAAGCTGCTACACTTTGCATTGCTTCTTTAAACTCTAATAAAAGAGTCTGCTTACGCTTTTCCTTTTTCTCTTCCCGATAAAATTTTCTGTATAATGGAAAAATAATCACAATTAAAAAGAATCCCCATAAACTTTGGTATAAAATCCATCCTGCAATCCCAGATAATATAATCGCTGTTCCAATACACTTTACTTCTTCTTTCACAGAAAGCCGATACTGATCATAATTCATATACTCCTGCATTTTTCAACTTCTCCCTATGCTTTAAATTACCCACTTTTTCTAAACTTCCTTTTATCTTCCCATCCACTTCTGATAATTCTTTAAAACAATAAAGTTCATTCAAACGTATTTCTCCGTTTTCATATCCCTCTACTTCGACAATAGAGAGCACTTTTCTGCTTTTATCCCGCAGTCTTCCTAAATGCACAAATATATCAATACCAGATGCTATCTGGCTTCTTATTGCCGCAAGCGGCAATTCTACACCTCCCATTAAAACCATTGTTTCTAAACGCGATATCATATCCCTGCAGGAATTTGCATGACCGGTAGACAAACTTCCATCATGACCGGTATTCATTGCCTGTAATACATCTAATGCTTCCTCTCCTCTGCATTCTCCCACCACAATCATAGATGGTCTCATTCTTAGTGCAGCACGAATCAAATCTCTAATGGATATTGCCGTCACACCCTCTGTATTTGCATTTCTTGTTTCCAAACGAATTAAATTAGGCTTTTCAATCAACTGCAGTTCCGCAGAATCTTCGATTGTAATAATTCGTTCTTCTTTTGGAATAAATTGCGATAAAGCATTGAGAAACGTTGTCTTTCCAGAACCGGTCCCACCAGAAACAAATATGTTATATCTGGCCGTCACAAGCATATTCAAAAAATGTGCCGCTTCTTCTGAAATCGCTTCCATCCGAATTAAATCACCCATTTCATATGGTTTTTTCGGAAATTTACGAATAGAAATTGCAGAGCCGTCAATAGAAATAGGTGATAATACAATATTTACTCTAGAACCATCATTCAATCTTGTATCAACAATCGGATTTGACAAATTTATCATACGATTATTACTGCCTGCAATTTGCTGTATAATATCTTCCAGCTTTTCCTTTGATGTAAATGATTTTTCAAACTCATACAGCTTACCGTGTTTTTCATAAAAAATATGATCCACACCATTTACCATAATTTCCGTAATATCCTCATCCTCTAACAACTCCTGCAATACATCCAATTTCCGTAATGCATGAAATAAGGACTGTTCTAAAGTCTCTCGTTCTTCCAGCCTTAATATATGGGTTTTTGCATAAGTACTGCAGTGGTGCCGAATTAAGCTTCTTATTTCCACATCACTTATATCTCTGCTCAAATCAATATCCTGCAAAATTAGATTTTTTAATTCCTGTATTTCTTCTGAATTTTTCAAATTTTACTCCTAACAAAATCCCCTAACTCGCTCCAGTTTAACCGTTCTAACAAATTTCCTCCTCCAAAAACTATTTTTGACTGATAGGGTATCTCTATTGACTCTATCCGCTCCAAAAATACTGCCTCTCCCAGTTTTTCTAAATATGCATAAAACTGTATTATCTGTATCTCAAACAAATACCCTCTTTTTTCCAAACAATAAATTTTATTGCAGTTTAATAATATTTCTCCATAATCTGTTATACCTGTTCCAATATCCAAAATTATAGTTTGGTAATCTGTATAATCAGCAAGAATTTCCAACAATTTTTTAATATCGCTCCCCTTTATTTCTTTGACATTCTCAGGATTTGTAGATGGACAAATATACGAGAAATTATCCATTTCATAAATATAAGAATGGATGTCCTCTGCAACATATCCTTCATTACGAATCAGCATCATTACATCGCTCAAATCATAGTCCCTTTCTCCAAACAATTCCGAAAAACCAGAAAACTCCATTAAATTTATGTAGAGCACTTTGCCCTCTCTTACCACATTTCTGGCATAAAGCAAGGAAAACATCATTTGCATCTCATGCTTTACCGGTGAAAAAACACCAATAACCTCTAATCTGCGGCTTCCTGTCATAGGCATTTTATGTGTCCACATACCCTCTGTCATTAACTGCATTCGTTTTGTAATTACATCCATGGACTGGTACTTTGACGTATAAAAAATCTGCTTATCCTCAAAATCCAGCGATTCTTTTACATAATCCTGCATATACTCTGCCAATATTAATATTGGAATACCCATTGCCTTTACCTTAAACAATACCTCTTCGTATCCACATCCCAATACAAATAAATGATACTTGTCCACATTCAAGGCGTCTAAAAAATATGTTTCTTCTGAAAAAACAGATAACTCCATCTCTTCTGCCTTATAATTCATCAGATAATCAACAAATCGCTCTCTATATCCCTTATCTGTGTCATAAATGGCGGCTTTTATCTTTGTCATATGTCACCTCCAAATCATCCAAAGATACGCTATTAAAATTGCAGGAGAAAAATGAATTTGTGTTAGCTTTCCAATCTCAGTGTGCATAAAAATAAACTGATATCCTATTTTTAAAATTCCCAAAATTGCACAGACCAAAAATGCCGCTGCCATCATCTGCAGCAATTGCTCTGTCGATAAAAATGCTCCTAACATGGAAAACAATTTGATATCGCCTGCCCCTAAGGCACGCATTTGAAATAATAGATTTAATAAGATAACCGGAA
>CAYYZV010000045.1:0-14359 GCA_964476275.1 uncultured Roseburia sp. | reverse complement strand
GTACGCTGTCTGCACAGGCTAACGCATTTATCGTAATCATGCCAAGTGACGGAGAACAATCTATTAGAATCCAATCATAATACGATTTCATTTTCTCTATGTAATCCTGCATAATCCGTTCTCTACCCATCACATTTACAAGAGATACTTCCAATCCCGACAATTCAATATTTGCAGGCATTAAATCCACACCTTCTTCATGGTGTAAAATTCCCTCTGCGGAGTCTACTTCTTCTTCGTTAATTATCTTTCCCATAATGCTTGCCAGTGTAATCTCCAGCTTATCCGGTTCACGATATCCCAAGCTTGCTGTAAGACTGCCCTGTGCATCTGCATCCACTAAAAGTACCTTTTTTCCCATTTTCGCTAAACCTACACCCAAATTTCCGGCAGTAGTTGTTTTTCCGGTCCCGCCTTTTTGACAAGCGATAGCCATAACATGACATATTTTATCTGTTCCACACATAATGATTCTCCTCTGCTATTTCACTTTTCTGTTTGCTCTCTGTACTTCTGCGTAAACTCTATAAAAACGTTTCGTTCCTTTATTGGAATAAAAATCAGAAAATCCGATTACTTCCAATTTTGGATTTCTGCGTAAAATCTTTCCAAACCACTTAATATCATTCTTTGTTCCCATTAATCTGACTTTCAACATTAGTCCAATCCTCCAAACATTGCATATAATTTTCTGTTATAAGTTGCATACTCCGGATAGCGAATCTGTACTGCCTGCCAAAAGAAAGGTGCATAACTGCTACAAAATAATTCCTCTACGGTATACTGGCTACACTCACTCAACTGTTCTTCTTCGTTTTCATAATCCAAAACGCTTGGTGTTCCATTGCAATAAAGATTAAATGCCATTCTCACAACTTTTACGCTTCCGCTTGTCTGCCAGCCCTCTTTCAAACACTCCGTTTTTACACAACCTGTCTTAAAATCATAAATACTATCCACATATTTTCTTGTATCTGCGTTGATACCAAGGCAATAGACCAGTGCTTTATGGTACACGTCCGTATAACGCACCTGCTCCAACTTCTCGTAATAAAATTTTTCATGTGCTTCACTGATAAAAATCATGTTTTCTTTTTTTGTTTCTTCTGCTCTTAACGCTGTACTGTTCATTCTGTTTCCTCCTGATTTTTTTATTAAAAAAAGCACTCCTTTTTGGAATGCCCTATATAAAAAATAGGGACACTTGTTCTAAGCATCCCTACTTTCTATCAATATCTGATAGTTCTCTATTCACTTTCATTATCAGGATTTTTTGTATTCCCCGTACCGAGGTCTAAAGCAACAACCACTGTTACTTTTCTTACCATGTCTTTTTGCTTATGATTTTCGCCTACACGTGTGAAACTGAAAAACTCCGCAAAGTGCGTAAATTCAAGGATTTCTACATAGTTACCCGTTGTAGTCCCACCACAGTCTCCACATGTTTTGTAAAAGGAAACATATCAACTGGCTGACACTCCCCCACCGCATATCCATGCTTCTTCAAATACTTCAAATCTCTTGCCAATGTCTCTGGATTGCAGGAGACATAGACCACCTTTTTCGGTGCCAGCTTTACTACCGAAGAAAGGAAGGCTTCGTCGCTTCCAGCCCGCGGCGGGTCCATAAAGACTACATCAATTTTTTTCTTCTGCTCTGCAAGCTTCACCATAAATTCACCGGCATCTGCATTATAAAACTGTACATTTTTAATATCATTGCGCTTTGCATTCGAAATTGCATCGTGGACTGCATCTTTGTTCAGCTCAACGCTGATGACTTCCTTTGCTTTATCAGCCGCGATAATACCAATCGTTCCGATTCCGCAGTAAGCATCTATAATGGTTTCTTTTCCGGTAAGACCTGCTGCTTCAATCGCTTTGCCGTAAAGAACTTCCGTCTGCACCGTATTAATCTGATAAAAGGATTTCGGTGAAATACGGAATACTTTTCCGCAGAGTGTATCTTCGATAAATCCCTTTCCATAAATCGTGGTTTCTTTTTCGCCCAGTACCATACTGGTTCGTTTATCATTCACGTTAATTACAACCGTTGAAATTTCAGGATGTAACTGGCGCAGTGCTTTCACAAAATTATTCTTTGACGGCAGAATTGGAGAACCAAGCACTAAAACCACCATAATCTGCCCGCTGTAATGTCCCTTTCGGATTAATACATGGCGAAGCAGACCGTATCCGGTATCTTCGTCATAAGTTTTTATCTTGAAAGAACGAAGCAGACCTCTAATGTCACGGATAATCGCATCTGCTTTTGCATCCTCAATCATGCACTCATCAATATTTACCACATCGTGTGTTCCTGCCTTATAGACACCGGAAATAATGGTTCCTGCAGAAGCACCGCTGTTTCTGCTTTTGGTTCCTTTTTGTGTGCCGCGTTTCCCACCTTTTACAATATCAAATACAGCATGTACCTTATTGCGGTAATGATATGGATGTTCCATGCCAATGATTGGAAGAACTTTGCAAATATCCTTTAATGTCTTTCGCACATAATCCTGCTTCTCTTTTATCTGTTCTTCATAAGATTTCCCCTGATAATCACAGCCTCCGCATTTTTTCGCATACGGACAGACTTCTGCCTTTTTTACCTGTTCTGCCATTCTACTTCAAACCTGTCAAACTTTCTTTTATTCTTACTCCGGTAGGGGTTCCTGCAAGACCGCCCTTTCCGGTTTCTCTGATATCTTCATTCATACTGCGGCCAATGCTTCGCATTGCATCAATCACTTCATCCGGCGGAATCTTACTTCCAATGCCTGCCGCAGTCATATCTGCAGCTGCTAACGCATTTACTGCACCGACTACATTTCGTTTTACACATGGTACTTCTACCAGACCCGCAACCGGATCACAGGCAAGTCCCAATAAATTTTTCAGTGCCAATGCTGCAGCATTTGAAATATCTTCAGCATTGCCGCCCATTAAATATGCCGCACCGCCTGCCGCCATAGCCGACGCAGAACCGATTTCCGCCTGACAGCCTCCGGCTGCTCCTGCAAGAAATGCTCGGTTTGCAATGACACCGCCGATTCCCGCTGCGACATAAAGTGCTTCTATCATTTTATCCTCTGTAAAATGCTTTTCTTCTTCTAAAGTAATAAAAACGGCTGGAACCACGCCGCAGGAACCCGCTGTCGGAGCTGCTACGATACGTTTCATACAGGCATTCGATTCCCCTGTCTTTAATGCCTTTTCCATCACCTTACCCATCAATCTGCCGCAAAGTGTGATACCGGCTTCTCTTGCCTGCTGCATCTTTTTGCCTTCCGAACCTACCAATCCGCTGGCTGACATCAAGTCGCCCTCGTATCTGTCATCGGCTTCCTTCATCGCCTGATACATCGTACGCATTTTTTCAAAATTTTCCGGCTCTGACATTCCCGTTTCTACACAGTCCATCTGCTGTACGATTTTCCAAAATGGAATTCCTTCTCTCTTTTCTACTTCACATATCTCTGCTAAGGATCTATACATACTCATCCTCCTGTAAGCTCAAATAAGTAACTTTAATAATTCCTTCTAATTCTTCCAGACGTTTAATTGCCGTCACCGGAACTTCCTGATCACATTCAATAATCATAACTGCATCGCCGCCGCGAATGGTTCGATACAGCTTCATCGTTGCAATATTTACCTCACATTCAGACAAACTTGCTGTTACGGCTGTTACTCGCCCCGGCATATCCTTATGATTTACAATTAAAGTAGGATAATCCCCGCCAAAACTTGCCGACAAACCGTCGATTTCACAAACTTCAATCTGCCCGCCGCCGATAGAGGCCGCAATAATCTCAATCTTCTTACCGGATTCTCCTGTCAGATTCAGCTTCACTGTATTCGGGTGGGCATCTCCCAAATCAATTCCCATAATTTTAAATTCCAAACCATCCTGCTTTGCTGCCTCAAAACTAAATGGAACTCTGGAATCATCTACCGCAAAACCAAGAAGCCCCGCTACTACTGCCTTATCCGTTCCATGCCCCTTTCCGGTTGCCTGAAAAGAACCATGAAAATAAATATCTGCTTTTACAACTCTTTCTACCATCAATTTTCTGGACACCAGACCAATTTTTACTGCCCCCGCAGTATGAGAACTGGATGGTCCTACCATAACAGGTCCTATAACATCTAGTAAAGTCATTTCCCTTCTCCTTTCGTAACTTTGTTACGCTCAAAACAGTTACTTCTTATCTACTTTAATTACTGTAAAATAACGCTCCCCAAGCTTCTTTTGCGTGCTGGCGAAAATCTCTTTCACCAGTTCCTCGTCCTCCAAACGGAACCCAAATGGTGCCACCACATCAAAAATCAAGTTCGTGTGACTTGGTCCATCTACCATTCTGAAATCATGAATCGTCAACCGCTCATCTAATTCTTTTACTAACTGCACCACCGCTGTTTTCATTTCTGTTACATGAGCATCATTCGTCACAATTGGGTCCATATGTATCGTTGCGTCACACCCCAATTTTATGCGCAGTTCATTTTCG
Organism: uncultured Roseburia sp.; assembly: GCA_964476275.1. Classification (GTDB taxonomy): domain Bacteria; phylum Bacillota; class Clostridia; order Lachnospirales; family Lachnospiraceae; genus Roseburia. The sequence goes on along the minus strand of CAYYZV010000045.1, from coordinate 9,846 downwards.
ATATTGTCAATCACGTCATGAATCATCATAATATCCGAATCCGCAGGCACTTCTGCATGCAGTGAAATAATCTGGCGTCCCGGACCATAATCGTGTACAAACAAATCGTGAATGCCGCATACCTCTTTATGAGCCATCACCAAATCTTCGATTTCCTGCTCAAACTCTTCTGATGCTTTCTGTCCCAACAATGGATCTAACGTATCCTTTACTGCTGAATACCCTGCGTAAAAAATCAGCAGTGCCACCAATAAACCGCAGTAACCATCAATTTTTAAACTGGTGAAATGACTTACCAATGCAGAAATCAGTACAACACCTGTAGCTACACTGTCACTTAAACTGTCCTTTGCGGTTGCCATCATCGCAGGAGAATCAATCTTTTTTGCCACCGCCTGATTGTAATAAAACATATATACTTTCACACAGATAGAAGCCAGTAAAATTCCTACAATCAGAATCGAAAATTCTGTCTCTTGCGGTTCGATAATCTTGCTGATAGAATCCTTTGCCAGTTCATATCCCATTAATAAAATCGCTGCCGCAACTGCCAATCCGGAAATATATTCCATTCTTCCATGACCGAATGGATGCTCGGTATCCGGCTTTTGTCCTGCCAGTTTAAAACCGATTAAAGTAATAAAGGAAGAACCTGCATCGGATAAATTATTTACTGCATCGGCTGTAATCGCAATCGAATTGCTGAGAAGACCGGCTGCAAACTTTCCTGCAAACAATACCACATTCAATAAAATTCCTAAAACACCACATAATACGCCATATGCCTGCCGCATCTCGTTTTTGTCCGCATCCTTACGGACAAAAAACCTTGCCATTAACGTTACCATCTTAAATTCCCTTACCTTTCCACAATCCTTTGGCTTTGCGCTGCAAACACAAAGCTATTATTCCAACGTTCCGAAACTGCTAAATGGCCAGTATCGGAAAACTGCCTTCCCCAATATCTTTTCTTCCTCCACGTATGTATTATCCCAATATCTGGAATCCTTAGAGTTATTTCGATTATCCCCAAGCATCAAATAACTCCCCTCTGGTATCTCAAACGTATAAGAACCGTTGTCTATCACCCATTCTTCTTTTAAATAAGGCTCCTCCAAGCGAATCTGTTCTTCTCCAATATATACCTTTGCATCCTCAATGGTTACTGTTTCTCCCGGAAGGCCAATAATTCTTTTCACGAATAGCTGTGTCTCATCATCCGGATATTTAAAAATCACAATATCACCCCGTTCCGGCTCACTGAAAAGATATGCCAGACGGTTACCAATCACTCTGTCCTTCGGCATAATTGTATTTTCCATTGAACCACTTGGAATATAAGCATTAATAATTACGTATTCCTTTAAAATAATAAGCACCACAACCGTTATGGCTACATTTGCCAGCAAATCTAAAATCTCTTTTAAAAGACTGATAGATTTTTTATCCACAGACTTTGTCTTCGTTTTCGGTCTCTCACCTACCTGATCTAAATTAATTAAAGTAAGTCCGCTGTCATCCTTTTCTTCCGTTTCGTCCTGCATAAAATCCTGCATTTACATAATCCTCTTTATCTATTTATTATTACGTTACTGGCCACGCGTGACCAGTAACTCATTGATTTCTGCATGCAAATTCGTTTCGCGAAGCAGAAATCAACTCCTGAATCACGTTCTTTCGCTATCCGACAGCAAATGTCAGATAGCTCTCTGAACAATATCATTATTACTCCTCATAGTCTAGCATATTTCAGGGAATAATGCTATAATTGAGCACGTAGATTTTAGAAAGAGGGTTTTTTTATGTACAACGAACTTATTACAATTGGTCCAATTACCATCTATGGCTATGGTCTTATGATTGCCATTGGTATTTTGGCCGCTTATTTTAATACAGAACGCCTCGCCAAGAAAAACGGTCTAGATCCGGAACCGGTTTTTAACATTTTACTGATTGGCGTGGGTTTTGGTATTTTGGGAGCCAAGCTCTTATTTTATATTACGATTTTAGATGAAATTCTTGCAAATCCATCCCTAATCGTAAGAAACCTTACCGAAGGATTTGTCGTTTATGGCGGCATTATTTTCGGTATTTTGGCTGCACTTCTTTACTGCCGGAAAAAGAAAATTTCTTTTCTTCACTATTTGGACTGTGCTGCACCTTCCATTGCATTAGCGCAGGGTTTTGGCAGAATCGGATGCTTCTTAGCGGGCTGCTGCTATGGAACACCGATGGACTGTCCAATTTCCATTACCTTTACAAATTCGGCATATGCGCCAAACCACATACCGCTATTCCCGTCCCAGCTGGTTTCGAGTGCCTTTAACTTTGCACATTTCTTCTTATTATGCGCACTGCTTAAGCGCAATAAACAGCCTGGTAAAATCGGTGCTTTTTACTTGATATTCTACAGTATCGGACGTTTTATTATTGAGTTTTTCCGCGGCGATTTAGAACGTGGAAATGTAGGAACCTTATCCACTTCACAGTTTATTTCTGTATTTGTAGCGATTGCCGGAATTGCACTGATCGTTTTTCTATCTAAGCAGAAAAAAGAAAATTTAACGAATCATAACTAAAAAATTGGACCGTAATTGATAACTTAACTCTATCAGTTACGGTCTTTTTGTCACTTTATTCCTATTTTCCTCATTTGCCCCTTGACTTGACAGGTAATCAATGAATATTTTGATGATATTCCTATTGCAGATTTGATGAAAAAATAAAATTTTATTTATAAATCTTTTAGTTTTATTTTTTCCCGATTACTTAAAGAACGTTTTTTCGCTGTCGAACAATATATAATTATTATAAAAATAAGTACCAGATTCATTGCAAAAATCGTGGCGCTGACATAAATTGCGAAATCAGCTACGGAAGTCTGCTCTGGTGCCAATATACTTTCTGTATATATCAATAAAACCAGTACTGCCGTATAACACAACATCATGCCAGCCGCGCATCCTAACCGCCTTTTAAACTCTGCCTGATTACAGAATTTTTCCATTAATATACGAAAAATGATTACAACCCCAATTATGGTTAACATAAAACCTGATATACTCATAAATCTACCTCCTATTCTTATACTCTCGAATCAGAACAGCAGCCGCATCAAATTCAAGACTCCCTTCAATTGCCATTCTCTTTATTAATTTCACATAAGCATCTTCCTCCGACTGCTCTCCCAGTTGAATCTTCTTTATAACTGCATCTAAATGCGCTCGAATTGTAGGATAAGTCACCCCATATTCCTGAGCCATCTGTTTTAGTGAACCGGAAGATAGAACAAAGTTTTTAATAAAATTCAGCTCTGTTTCATCCAGCTCCGTAATCCAAAGCGGTAACTGATTCATTTTTTCACTCTCCCTTCACAACTACTCCATACTTACATGCCAAATAACTATTATTCCTTTTCTAATTTCAATATACGCCTCAATAAAATTAAAGTCAACCTTAATTTTATTAAATAATCGTTTTAATTTTATTTTGATAAATAAAATATTTTTCTCCACAAAACCTTTATGCTGTTAAAAATCTCTCTCACGATACAAAAAGCAGACAGCCGCATTTTATACCAATGCTCTCTGTCTGCTTTTTATAATTTTAAAATATAACCTTTTTCCACTGATAGATTTCCAAATTCACATGGTTATCCACCACTTCTATTCCATCTTCTTCTAACAGCTCTTTCTGCTGATTCACTCCGCCAAATGCAAACGCATCTGACAACCGGCCTTCCCGATTTACTACTCGGTAACAAGGTATTCCTTCCGGATCCGGATTCACATGCAGTGCATATCCGACTACCCGCGCCCAGCGTTTATTCCCCGCCAGTGCTGCTACCTGTCCATAGGTGGCTACTGTGCCTTTTGGAATTTGTTTTACTACCTCATAAATTTTTTCGTAAGAATTTTTCTCCATTTGTCTTACTCCATATTCGGCAAATCATTCATATAGTAATTCTTCCAGTGCTGCTGTCGATTCCAAATAATAATCGCTGTTCTTTTTCATAAATTCCCGAATCAGTGGAATCTGATTATCTGACCAGCCTGCACAGGCAAACGGCACACCACAGGCTTTCGCCATAAGATAACCTGTTTTTAAATCATCTACCATCAAAAGTTCTTCCGGTTCCAAACCATATATGCGCATTGCTTCCTGCAGTGCAAATGGATGCGGCTTTTTGTATTCACATTCCCAGTCAAAAATCATATCCGGCTTTGGTAAACCTGCCGCGTCATAATCCCGCAGTACCCGCATAGCCAATGACTGCGTAGACACACAAATCTTTCCGCCATTACGGACATACTCCCAGAGCACCACTGAAAATCCTTCATACGCGTGAGCAACATGCTCTGAAGCCTCCCTCCAGCATTTCAGCTGAAACTGCATTTCTTCTTCGCTGAAACCAAAATATTCATAACACAATTCTTCAAATCCATGAACGAAATTCAGCTCTGTAAACAATTCAAAACTCAAATCGACTTCCGGCCGCAGCACCGCCAGTGCTTTCTTAAAAGACGGATAATTAATTTCCGGTGTGCTTTTCACCACTGTATCATCGTGGTCTAATACCAGACATTTTACTCTTAATTTTCTGCCCATGATATACCCTACTTCTTTGGGTCAAGACGCTTTGCCATATGAACCAAAACATCTTTTCTAGTTATAATACCAATAAAAATTCTGTCATCATCTACTACCGGAACAAAGTTCTGATTGGCTACTTTTTCAAATAAGCCTTCCAGCTTCTCACGAATATGTACCGCTTTATTATCTCTGCGCCTGCGGATTGTCGTAATCGGAATCTCTGCCAGCTCCTGCGGCTCTGGAAAATCATGTTCTTTTAAATACCAAAGCAAATCTCCCTCTGTAATTGTTCCAATATACTTTCCATTTTTGCTAAGCAGTGGAATCGCAGCATATCCATGCTTTTCCATTTTCTCAAGAACCTGTCTTAAGGACTCTGTCTCTACAATGTGCGCCACTTCACCCTTTGGCGTCAACAAGAATAGTATGTTCATCTTAATTTCCTTTTACTGTTTTCCCCAGGAAACACATAGCTAATCCTCCCGGTCCGGTATGTGCACCAATCACCGGTCCAATATCACTGATAACTACCTGTACACCCGGGTACTCTTCGTTAATCATTGTTTCTAAATATTTCGCATCCTCTATACAGTCAGCATGAGAAATAAACACATAGCCCAATTTTTCAAAATTCTGACTGCCCCTCATTCTATCATACAAATCCTTTAACGCATTACGTCTTCCTCTGACAGTTGCCACATTCACAAGATGACCGCTTTCATCCACTATAATAATCGGCTTCACCTTTAACATAGAGCCTGCAATCGCGCTTACTGCACTCAGTCTTCCGCCTCTCTTTAAGAAAAACAAATCATCTACCGTTACTACATGATGAATGTAGTCCTTTGCAGCCATTATTTTATCGAAAACTTCGTTAACAGAAGCACCATCTTCTCTTAACTGCGCTGCATAATATACTAACAAACCCTGCCCTACTGATGCACATAAGGTATCAATGTGCTTTATTACTCTTTCCGGAAATTCATCCTGTAATTCGCTCATCACCATTACTGCATTATTATAGGTTACAGAAAGTTCAGATGAAAATCCAAGATAAATAATATCTTTTCCTTCACTTAAACTCTTTCTCATATATTCTTCAAAATACCCCGGTGTAACCGCTGAGGTCTTTGCATTTGCTCCTTTTCGCAGCTGTTCATAGAAAGCCTTGCTTTCCACATCACGATTCAAGACAGGTGGATTCCCATCAATATTTACCTCCAGCTGCATCACCTGCACATTACACTTTTCTACCAATTCTTTTGGTAAATCACAACATGAGTCTGTAAAAATTTCAAAGTTTGCCATTCTAAATCACTCCTACTTCCATTTCTGCAATCTTTTTTTGTACCCTATCATGCACCATAGTGGCAATCTCTGTTGTATTCATATCTTTATATTCTTCATAAGAGATTGGCTCCAAATAATGAAGCTGCACGTTTACCGGTTCAATCCCATTATGGTCCAACACCCTGAAGCTGTCAATTAACGCAAATGGCTGAATTGTACATTTTGATTTCGTAGCACATTTAAAAGTTCCGCTATGAAACTCCAGCATTTTATTTCCATTTTTACTTCTGGTTCCCTCAGGAAAAATTAAATATGTTCTTCCCTGAAGGAGTTCTTTGATAACTGTCTGAATTACCTTCATAGACTGCCGCACATCTTCTCTGTCCATAGGCTGTGACTTCGTACATGCAATAATCTGCTTTAAAAATGGAATCTCTGCCAGTTCTTTCTTAAGCACTGCTGCGATCGGCTTGTCAAAGGATGCCACAATCGCCAGAATATCGAACATTCCCTGATGATTTCCGCAAAGCAAAAATCCCGGCTCTTCCGGTATATTCTCCAATCCTGTCACTTGAAGGTTAATATTTCCTGATTTTACGGCCAGTTTAAGAATATATTGAATATGTGCATATTTCTCTTCATATGAATATTCATCTGTATGCTTTGCGTAATGGCATAGTTTAAACCATGCCCCCGGTACCCGCCAGAAATTCCTTACTACCATCAATAAAATTCGTAACACGTCATTTCCTCCTGCCCCTATCTCTTCGGCCGGCAGGAACAGCCAATTCCCAAACCGCCTTCTCCGGTATGACAGGAGATGCCGAGTGTTAAGTTATCACACATAACTTCCATCCCCGGAAACGCCTCTCTAATCTCATGCAGCCATCCCTGTGTTGTTTCTTCATCAGCACTCGAAGCTGCCAGCAGATATACTTCACCCTTTTCATAATATTCCCGAAAAACGGTTTCAAAATCCTGTTTCATCGCTTCTATCATTTCTTTTCGGGCTTTTTTCATACCGCGGCTCTTCTTATACGTATCCAATACCTCTGTACCCAATTTCAATATCGGCTTAATATTTAATAATGTACCAAGTGCTGCCGTTGCCGGTGAAATACGTCCGCCTTTTTTCAGATTTTCAAGCGATTCCACTGCAATGTAAATAGACATATTCTCCTTTGCTGCTTCTAATGCCTCTTTGATCTGCTGTGCATTAAGCCCCTCTTCTGCCATCTCTAATGCGTCCAAAATAGAACGATGCAGCGGTGTAGCCACACGTCCATTGTCTACAACAAATACCTTTCCCTCAAACTCCTCGTCTCTTGAAAGCATAATTGCTGTATGACAAGAACCACTTAACCCACTGCTCATAGGAATATAGACAAGTTCCTCACATTCCTTTAACTGTTCTCTCCAAAACTCCATCACTGCCTCTGGTGACGGCTGAGATGTAGACACCTTCTTATTCTCCCGTAGGTATTGAAAAAACTGCTCCCTCGTAATCGAGACTCCTTCGTAATAGCATTCCTCTTCCACATAAAATGGCATTGGAAGCACCGAAATTCCCAACTGTGCCGCTTGTTCCGGCAAAATTCCGCTATGACTGTCTGTTGCAATTCCGACCTTCTTCATAAGCTTTCCCTTTCTTCCTGCAAAATATATTTTGCCTGATACAAATGATATCTATTCTTATTGTAACACAAATGCTGTATTACGTTTGTTAAATTTTTAAAAATAATATATAAAAATGGTTTCTAATATATTTAACTATCGTTAAAAAATTGTTAATTTACATAAACATCGGCTTTTTCTATACTTTTGCGGCAATGTATGATAAAATGTAACTATTCAGTAGGTCTGTGCATTTACTGCACAGACCGTGAGAAAATGAGTCAAGAGTGAGCAAACCCCATCAGCGCAGCTGATTTTTAATGGGTTTGCGAATCGTAACTATGAAGTACTGAATCGTTACGATAAAATTTATAAAGACCTTTAAATTGTCCGAATCATAACCACAAATAGCGGAATAATTACGCAAATTTTATTTTAATGGAGGGATTTTATGGCACTGCTAAAAAAGAAAATTCATAACGATTATATTGTTTCTCTTAATAATTACACGGAAACAGATTACCGTAAGGCTTCACCTGAATTAGAAACTTTATACAAACGTATTACAAACGCTCATGGAAATGTAGAAGATATTTTCAAGAAAAATTTAGCTGCTATGCTATCAATTTCCGGTGTAGATGTTCAATTAAATCATCACATGAATAAACTTTCTAACATGACAAGCACTGTAGACAATGCTACACAGGTTATTTTAGATGCATCAAAGGGTACTTCCATTGTAGCAGATGAAGTAAACCAGCAACAGGAACAATTGACCTGTACCATTACCGAAACCGCTTCCGACAGCGATAAAGTATACAATAAAATCGAACAGGGTCAGAATGAATTAACCAATATTAAAGCCCTTTCCAACAATACCATTGATATTTCGAAACAGACAGAAGCTGACATGAATGATCTTCTCAGTGTCGTAAACCGTATGAATGAAGTTATCGAAGGTATTAATTCCATTTCCAGCCAGACAAATCTTCTTGCCTTAAATGCCTCTATAGAAGCAGCCCGTGCAGGAGAAGCCGGCAGAGGTTTTGCTGTTGTTGCAGAAGAAATCCGTAAATTAGCAGAGGAAACACAGCAATTGACCGGAAAAATGGGATCTTTTGTTGAAAATATCCGCGTTGCTTCCAAAAAATCCGCTCAAAGCGCAACAAATACTGTAAATTCCTTAAATAGTATGTCCGAAAAAATTTCTGCTATTTGGAATATTAATGAAACTAACATGGGTGATATGAAGCAGATTGCTTCTAATATGACTTCTTTGGCATCTGTCAGCGAAGAAATCAGCAGTGCCATGCATGAGCTTGGAAATCAGACAAACGAAATCACAAACCAATGTGAGCAATTAGCAGAAACTACCGTTCAAATGAGCGATGTCGCTGAAAGCGTAACAAAATCCATCGACCCATTCTACCGTATTCAGGAAGAGTTAATGTTTGCTTTAAATACTATGGGAGACATGAGTAAAGATGCTTTCTTCCAGCGTGATGAACGTACTTATTATTTATATATTGGCTGGATGAAAGACGGTCTTCAGAAATGGGTTGCTAATTTTGAAAAAATGATTGAACAGCAAGAAGTTCTGCCTGTCGAATTAGACGCCAAAAAATGTGTGGTTGGACGCGGTCTTACTTATTTAGCACCAAATAAAGAAGACGCCCTTCCTCTTTGGAAACAGATTGATGCGCTCCACGTAAAAATGGTTGACTGTGGTAAAAAGACTCATTCCGCTGCTTCCCGCGGTAATTATGACGAAGCAGAACGTAACTTTAAAGAACTCAAAAAACTCTCCACCGACCTTACAAATCAGCTCAATGCGGTTACTAAAGTCTTAGTAAAAACAGATTTTTCCGCTGATTTAAATAAACGATTGGCAGAAGGCTTTGGAGCCAGAATAATAAAGAAATAAAAATGAGGTGCAGATGATTTTTATTCCAAATCATCTGCACCTTTTTAGGTACTATCTTTAACCAATCAACACTCTTTTTCATCTTCCGGATCATGAACCTTAAATTCCAATATAAATGCATCTTTTCCCTGTATTTTCGGTTCAATCATAACATCATACCTGCCAAATCCGCTTTCACGATTTGATGTTACTATATAAGAATCATAAAGTTCAGCTAAAAGTCCCAGTACAAATCCGTGATAGAATCGTTCCGGTTCTAATCCTGATGGGCGGTTTCCTGTATCAAAGTAACTGAATACATCTAAAGCCACCCTGTTCATATACCGGAAAACTTGCCTGTAAATTCTTTGTTGAACTGTTTACTGGAAATCGTCTTCCAGTCACTTCCTATATACACTGTTTTTCCGTCTCTGGGACTGTTAACA
>CAYYZV010000044.1:0-15051 GCA_964476275.1 uncultured Roseburia sp. | reverse complement strand
TTTTCTTAGGGTCAATAAAATCTTTTGAAATTTCTTTTACAAGTGCTACATTTTCCTGCCCCGCTGGGTCCAAGAATAACAACAAACTTTCCTTCTTCCAACGTAACATTTACTCCATCCAACGCTTTCAATTCATGGTCACCGCTTGTATAAATGCGGGTAACATCCTTAAATTCAACAATTGCCATATCTCTTCACTCCTCATGTTGTATAATATAAAAATAACTCGAAGTTAGTTTTGTCTAACTATCGAGTTATTTTACTCTTCCTCTAACAATTTGTCAAAGATTATTCACCCAGAAATATTGCTTTCCTATCTTTTCACATTAAATGCGCCCATTCCCGGATAAACAGCACTTTCACCTAATTCTTCTTCAATACGAAGCAGCTGATTATACTTTGCTACACGTTCTGAACGGCTAGGTGCACCTGTCTTAATCTGGCATGTATTTAATGCCACAGCTAAATCTGCAATTGTTGTGTCAGCAGTTTCACCGGAACGATGTGAGGAAACAGCTGTATATCCTGCCTTATGAGCCATTTTAATCGCTTCCAATGTCTCAGATACAGAACCAATCTGATTCAGCTTAATTAAAATACAGTTTCCGCATCCCATTTCGATACCTTTGCTTAAACGTTCTGTATTTGTAACGAACAAATCATCGCCAACAAGCTGTACCTTGTCTCCAAGTTCCTCTGTAAGCTTCTTCCAGCCATCCCAGTCTTCTTCATCAAGTGCATCTTCAATAGAAATGATTGGATATTTTTCTACAAGATTCTTCCAATGTGCAATCAGCTCTTCTGAAGTGAATTTTGTTCCTGCCTTAGGAAGTACATATTCTCCCTTTGCAGCCCCTTTCCATTCACTGGATGCTGCATCCATGGCAATCATAAAGTCTCTGCCAGGTTCATAGCCTGCATTTTTCACTGCCTCTAAAATATACTGAATTGCTTCTTCATCACTTGCAAGGTCAGGAGCAAATCCGCCTTCATCACCTACTGATGTTGCAAGTCCTTTTGACTTTAACAATGCTGCAAGTGCGTGGAATACCTCTGCACACCAGCGAAGTGCTTCTTTAAAGCTAGGTGCACCAACCGGCATAATCATAAATTCCTGTACATCCACGGTATTTGCTGCATGTGCTCCACCATTTAAAATATTCATCATTGGAACCGGAAGTCTGTTTCCTGAAACACCTCCAAGGAAACGATATAATGGAAGATCCATTGCTGTTGCTGCTGCTCTTGCTGCTGCAATGGAAACTGCAAGAATTGCATTTGCACCAAGCTTTGATTTATCCTTTGTACCGTCCGCTTCAATCATTGCCTTATCTACAGCATAAATATCACTTGCATCCATACCAATAATTGCATCTGCAATTACAGTATTAATATTTTCAACGGCTTTTGTTACGCCTTTTCCTAAATATCTGCTCTTATCTCCATCACGAAGCTCCAATGCTTCAAACTCGCCTGTAGATGCGCCGCTAGGTGCTGTACCTCTTGCTACGGTACCATCCACCAAAGTCACTTCTGCTTCTACAGTTGGATTTCCTCTGGAATCAAGAATTTCTCTGCCAATTACTTTTTCAATCTCTAAATAAGCCATTTTTTGTCTCCTTTACACTATGTATCACCCTATATAGATGTCCCGCAGTTTCTTTCTGCGGGACATCTTCTATGTCGTATTCAGCAGTTACGACATGAAAGGGGTTCCGATGATTTACATTAGTTAGCTTTAACTAACTTTGATTAGGATAACATATCTGGTTTCAAAAAACAATCCCTAATATAAAGTTTTTTGGTTCTTTAACTAATGAACTTATGACCAAGCCGGCTCGCTATGATAACTGTCCCGGCAAATATATTACATATCTGCCGGGACAGTGCAATTTTCTTTTACAATCAGACCATATTATCCGAATTTCTATTGAATAATCCACTTTGGGTAATCAGCTTATTTTTCTGTACATCTGATATCGTATCTGTAATATCCGAAATAAAAACATAAAACAGTTTTTTATCCTTTCCTACTCCACTGCCCTCTAAGTGGCCGCAGTCGTCAATCCAGCGAATACTGCCGTCTTTTCGTATAATACGATAACAGATATAATCCATATTCGTCTCTGAACGCTTTATTTGTTCATTGATTTCCCACTGTACGCGGTTTCTATCTTCCGGATGCACGAAACTCTTGAAGGATGAATTTACCAGCTGGTTAAATTCCTCTATCGTCTCACAGCCGAAGATATCCAATACTGGTGGATTTGCATATAGGATTTTTTCATCATCAGCCGCCTGATAAACAAAGAAACCATCTGACATGGTAGCCAGCATTTCTGCCATGTTCTCGCGCTTATGATCCTCCCGCTCCCGCATAAGTGCTTCAATACTTCGAATCGTAATAATTGCAGTCCTTGGCATTCCGTTCTCCTGACGCTCCAATACATTTACCGATGTCTGGCACCATTCCTCACCTGACGGGTGAATATATCTTTTATATCGGTGTTCTACCGTATCCTGCTTCATTAATGCTTTCTTTAAATTTTCCAAAGATAAGAATTTTCGTACCCGCTCCTCGTCGTACTTTAAAATCTTTCCTGTAGCAAAATGCCTGTTTACTACTTCCTCGTAATTTCCCCGCTCTAACAAATGATTATCATCCGGATAAAGCAGGCGGCAGTAATTTTCCTGTAAATGAAGAAAGTAAACCTCTCTGAAAAACAGCATAACATTGCCCAATGCCTTTTCATATATACGGCTGTACGTTTCATCCTGTACCATGCAGCTTACATATCCATGCCGATACTGATACATAGTTATTTTCAAGTACCGGCTCGTTTCCCTGCTGTGCAGACGGAATGAAACCTGTTCGCCGCCATATGCTGCACGATATGCCTTTTCTAAAAATTCTGATACTGCCTCTCCGAAAACACTTCCCATCATAGAGCGCAGTCTCATTTCTTTTCCGCCGCTGATACGGGCTATTTCCTTGTTTGCATAAATAATTTCATAATCTGCCGGTTTTTGATTTTCATCTAAAACAACTCTTCCTATTCCAAAACCACATGGCAGATTTTCATAATACTGTTCTATATATTGCTTTTGAATTTCTGTTATAGCTTTTACTTCCAGTTCCATAGGATTTACATCATATTTCTGCTGCTCCAGCATAGTCATATCCGTAAGCGAACCATAAAAAATCTTATGTCCATCCTTTTCTCTTAAAAAATAGATCCTGATAAACACCCACAGAACGCTTTCATCTTCCCTCACAAAATGAATAAAACCCGATGCACCATCTGAAACATTATAATAGGCCTGTTTAAAAATATTAACTAAAACCTGCCTGTCATCATCCCTCACATGATTCCAGAAACGTTTTTGGTAAATTTCTTCCTGCTCAGACCGCCCTGCCAAATGCAAGTACGGTTTATTTACTCTTGTAATTTCAACATTATTCTCATATACATCATAAAATGCAGCCGGACCTAAAATATTATTCGCTGACACTTCAGTAAATAGATTCATATCAAAAAATTCCTTGATATGCATAGATTCTGTCTGACGGCACCAAAAACCTTCATAGGAAACATTCCGCGGATCTGAAATCAAATTTTCAAAATCACCTTTCTGCATCGGTTTATAATAATGATAGCCCTGCACGTACCGGCATCCCATTTCCAATAAAAATTTTTCCTGCTGCTGCGTTTCAACACCTTCCACTACAACCGGAACCTTCATCTGCTTGGCCATATTAATGACGGATTCCAAGATACCCATTCCTTTTTCCGAATTTTTTTCATCTAACTCTAAAAAACGCATGTCCATTTTCAGGATATCAACCGGTACACTTTTTAGCATATTTAAAGAAGAATAGCCACTTCCAAAATCATCCATCATAACTACCATGCCATAGTCCCGCAGTTTATTTGCTGTCTGAACAATCTTATTTTCATTTTCTGCATAAGCACTTTCCGTGATTTCGACCTTTATCGCTTCCGGCGGAAGCTGGTACTCTTCCATTAATCCTATCAAATACTTTGGCACATCCATGGAAAAGATATCAATTTGGGATATATTAATCGAAATCGGTATCGGTTCGTACCCCTTATCCATATACTCCTTCTGCCATTCACAGACTTTTTTCCATACAACGCGGTCAAGATCGGCAATAAATCCATTCTTTTCCAAAATCGGAATAAATTTACCCGGAGGAATTATTCCTTTTTCTGCATGTATCCAGCGCACCAGCGATTCCCCGCCAACGATCTTTCCTTTAACGATATCACACTGCGGCTGCACGAAAAAAGTAAATTCATCCCTGTCGATTCCTTTCTGCACCTCGGATAAAATACGGAGTTCTTCTTCCAGTTTTTCATCCATATCCGATGTATATTCACAAATATGACTGCTATAGTTCCCTTTGATATGGGAAAGTGCAACCGTAGCCCTGTCATAAACTGCAGCAATCGGGATATTTTTATCTGTTATCCGGTAAATACCAATTGCCGGACAATATCCCATACTGTCACATCTGCGTTTTACTTCATTTTGAATTTCCTCACACAGCTTTAACAGTTCAGCTGTATCTGCAGATGTCAGTAAACCGAAATTATCTCCTCCAAGATATCCGATTTCACCATCATGTTCTTTCTTAAACTGCTTTAGACATTCCGAGACCATTACCAGAAGACTGTCTCCTGCTTCCCTGCCATGTATTTTATTATATAAACGGAAATGTTCAATATCGAGTGCCGCCATATAACAGTCTTTATCCGTATGCGCTGTCAGATAATTTTTTGCCTTTTCAAAAAAAGTCTCTCCAATATATAATCCCGTTAAAGAACTTATAATTTCTTTTCCCATGTAAATGCCCTTCTCTCCTGCATATAGTAAAACTACTAATCATATTTTACACTATCTAATGTTCGCATACAATGTTAAATCGCTTTTTTCCTGTAAACAAAAAGCAGTTAATCTTAAGAATTTCTTAGTATTAACTGCTTAGCTTCCAAAACTTTTTAATTTAATCTTCTAAAACTTTTTTTACAGCAAAAACTGTCAAAATGACTGCCAGAATTTTAATTATTCTCGCTTTCCTTTGAGCTTTCTTCTGACTCTTCAAAAATTTCTTCATCGCTTTCTTCTGGCTCTTGTAAACTCTCCTCATCATTCCCATCCGTTTCTTCTCTTTGTGCCTCTGCTGCCTGTGCAGGTACTTCTTCTTCGACTGATTCTTCAACCGTTTCATCTACACATGTTGCTTCATTTGACTCTTTTATCGAATTTTGCAGAAAATCGTGGAACTTTTGAACCTTTTCCTGAACTTCTTCTGTTTTATTGAGCACTTTTGAACCAGCCTTTTCCAAAACTTCTGTGCCTTTTTTATCCCATAATTTTTTTGCCGCTACCGCACCTGCTGCCGGGATTAATACTTTCGCTGCTGCTGACAATTTACTCTTTTTACGTTTCTTTGATAGTTTATGAATTGCTTTCATTTAATTCTTCTCCTAATGTACCTTCTACAGTAGTTTCTTCGGTTTCTTCAGCTTCTTCTGCATCAGTTCCTTCCTTAGCTTCCGGCTCTTTTAATTCATTCACAGAATTTTCAATAAAGTCGTGGAATTTCTGAATTTTTTGCTGAAGTTCTTCTGTTTTGTTAAGTACTTTTGAGCAAACTTCACTCATATATCTTTTTTGGATCTTTAAGTTCCATAGCAACCCCTCCTAGCTCTATGTTTTATGTAAGCTAAGAATAACAAAAGGAAAAATCAGCCACAATGGGCAGATTTTTCCTTTTGTTGGAATATGCTACACTTTTCTAGAAAGTGTGAATTATTTACTCCACTTTATAGATAAACTTTCCATACTTGCTTCAAGCATACTGCATACCTTCCGAGAAAGTTCCTCTAAAGGAACTTTCTCAGAAGAATTAAACCAATATCGATATGCACTAATACTTCCAGCAGAACAAAATTCACAAAATATCATAATATCTGTTGTATCTTCCGGATTTTTCTCTAAAAAGAATGCAATCATCCTCTCTTTAAGCATAATTTCCACTTTTTGTAATAAGTTCCCTGGTTCTTCAATTTTAAAAAGCGCCGTATAAGTATCTAAGTCTTCTTCTATTAATGCGTTAAGCCGATTAAAAATCATTTCTGGGTTCCGAAATAGTTTTTCAAAATCAATAATATCAGAGGTATCTCCAAACAGATGCTGTAATGCTCGATCTACTATTTCTTTCATAATATCATCAGCGGAAGAATAATAGTTATACAGTGTTTTCCGATTTATATCTGCCATTTTTGCAATATCTGTTATTGTAATGGAACGAATATCCTTTTTCGCTAACAGCTTCATATATGCATTACATATAGCTTTTTTTGTTTTTATAACTCTAAGATCTGAGAGATTTTTTGTATATTTCATAAAATTACCTTCGAATGTATTTTCGCAAATCACTAGATAAGCTTCTCGAACACATATTATCAAACTTTTTTTAAATTTTCACTGGTCAATATCGTTGATATTGTCCCAATATACACGCTAAAAATGTAATATTGTCAATATCAGCCAAAAAGTACTTACAGAGAATCTTTTTTCATATTATTCTGTTTCTCTTACTTTTTTACGTACTGAAAGAATCATAGATGGAGATACTGATAATTCATCAATTCCCATCTTCAAGAAGGTTTCTGTCAATTCCAAATCTGCACCTAATTCCCCACAGATGCCGATCCATTTTCCTTCAGCATGTGCATTATCTGCCGCCATTTTAATCATAGCAAGCACGGCCGGATGATGTGGATCATAGAATTCATCTAATTTAGGGTTCTGTCTGTCGATTGCCAATGTATATTGTGTTAAATCATTTGTACCAACACTGAAAAAGTCCACTTCTTTAGCAAGTTCATGACTTACCATAACTGCTGCCGGTGTCTCAATCATAATACCCATTTCGATATCTTCATTGAATGGAACCTCAGCTTCTCTTAATTCAGCTTTTACCTCTTCTACAATTTCTTTAATACGTTTTACTTCACTTACAGAAATAATCATTGGGAACATAATGGCAATCTGTCCATACGCAGACGCACGGAATAATGCACGCAGCTGTGTTTTAAAAATCTCTGTCCGGGTCAGACAAATGCGGATTGCTCTATAACCAAGTGCCGGATTTTCTTCATGTGGCAGGTTAAAGTAATCGGCCTGCTTATCTGCGCCAATATCCAATGTTCTGATAATTACTTTTTTACCAGCCATATTTTCTGCAACTGTTTTGTATACTGCAAACTGCTGTTCTTCTGTTGGGAATGTATCATTTTCCAAATACAAAAATTCACTTCTGAATAGACCTATTCCGCCTGCATCATTCTGTAAAACAGAACCAACATCTGCACTATTTCCAATGTTTGCATAAATATTAATTTTCTGACCGCTTAAAGTGATATTCTCTTTTCCCTTTAATTCCTGTAATAAAAGCTTCTTGGCACGGTCCTCTTCCTGTTTCTTTTTCATTGCTTCTAATGTCTCATCATCCGGATCAATGTAAACCTTTCCGTCAAATCCATCGATAATTGCAAACGCTCCATCATACTCTTCTTTCAGTGCTTCTCCCATACCAATAATTGCAGGAATGTTCCTTGTTCTTGCAAAAATTGCTGTATGTGAATTTGAAGAACCATACATGGTTGCAAAGCCAAGAACCTTTTCTTTATCAAGCAGCACGGTTTCACTTGGAACCAAATCATCTGCTGCTATTATTACAGATTCTTCAGTTGAAAACATTGTGTTTCCTGCACCTGTTAAAATATTTAAGACACGTTCTGATACATCCTTCACATCAGCTGCGCGGCCCTGCATATATGCATCATCCATTGCCTGAAACATTTCTGCAAAATTTTCTGCTGTTGCTGCAACTGCATATTCTGCATTCACTTCCTGATTTGTAATCATATGTATGATGGATTCCAGATAATCCAAATCTTCCAACATCATCTGGTGAATTTCAAAAATCATGGCATTTTCTTCACCAACATCGCTCATAGCTTTTTCATACAGACCCTGAAGCTGTCCCATTGCAGTCGCCTTTGCAATTTCGAAACGTTTCACTTCTGCTTCTGTATCATCTATATGATATTTTTTTATTTGCTGGCTTTTTCTCTTATAGAATGCGATTTTTCCGATTTCTACACCGCCAAATACTCTTTTTCCGGTTAAAGTAATCATACTTTTCTGCTCCTCGTTATACACTATTTTTTTAACAAATATAGCTTTTATTTTCTCACCGCCATTTGCAGCTGCCACTCCTATATTGCAATATTCTAACATAGGAATAAAGAAAAACAAAGGGAGGACCTTTGAACATGAAATATCAAATCGAAAAAAAAGACGGATATACACTGTACCACAATGAAAATGGTCAGACCATCGGTGTATCATATGGAACTTCATTAGAAGAAAGCGGAATGAATGCATGGGATTTAACGGACCAGCAGCAGAAAATCTTAACCGACGATCATATTCGCCATATTTTAATTGCTTCGATCAAAGATGCAGAACTGGCTGCAAAATGGAGCAATAACATGCAGGCATATGTTGAAAAACTGCCTCATGGCATCCCTGTAAATGTATCCAGCGACCCTAGACATGGCGCTGGAAAAGCTGCTGTAGAATTTAAATCCGAAGCAAATGAAGTATCAAAATGGCCGGAAGGATTAGGCCTTGCCTCCACATTTGATCCGGAAGTCTGCAAATCCTATGCAGAAACAGTTGCAACAGAATATCGTGCCAATTTTAGAAGCATATAAAATCGGATGTGAAAAACACGGCGAAGAATTTATGAAAAAACGTTTTGAACAATCCGCAAAACGCCTTTTAAAGAATATTTTCTTATGTGGTTTATATGATAATGCTTATTTAGACCCAAAAGTAAGTAAACAGGTTGCCGGCTGTAAGGAATTCTGTGACAAAGGCTTTGAAGCACAGGCGGGGACTTCAGAGAAAACTTTACAAACCGCAGCTATGCCGGAAAAATCGGAACTGCAAGAAATGAATCCGACTTAGATAACGTTATCCACGCAAAAGAAGTTTTAGGCGATAAACCGGTTATTGTCTGTGTTCGTATTCATCACGCTATGGTAATGTCTGAAGTTGAACCTTACGCAGATGCAGTCATCGCTGATTTTGGAGTGCAGCACGATGCATTATTACATATCATTACCGGTATGGCAGTGCCGCAGGGACGCCTGCCGATTCAATTGCCAAAAGATATGGAAACCGTAGAAAAGCACTGTGAAGACAAACCATTTGATTTAGACCCATACACAGATTCAATGGGAAATACCTACGATTTTGGATTTGGACTAAACTGGGATGGCGTAATAAAATAAATTATTTATCATTTAAGTATTGATTATTTGTAACTGTTCAGTACCTTCCAGTTACGATTATTTTAAGAAAAGCGGATTGTAATAATAGCCTAATCAGGTTTTATACAATCCGCTTTTTTACAGAACGGCATTCATGACAGTAACTTTTCAAATTTTTCTGAATATCATTTCTTCCCAAATTAAGCATTATTCAGAGCTTTACTATCTCCCATTTTCGGCATCTCTATACCAAGCTCTTTGATAGCCTCCATGATGTGACTAGTAGAAACATCTTTAAATTCCGGCTCACCAAACACAGAAAACAGCCATTCAACGCTCATATCAAGCCATTTTTCCACATGCGAATTCATCACCTGACTAGAACCATCGGCACAAGCTGCATTCGCAAGACTATAACCATGAGGTCCCTTTTGGAATACATGATATTCATAAAGAACACCCTGCGCTTCATAAGCCATGGCAAGTTCTAAAGTCATTTTTCGTGTCAAAGTATCTTCGCCTGTTGTAAACATAAATAATGGCGGTGCCTCTTTTGTAATCTGGGATACTGGATTTAACCACTTTTTCTCTTCTTCATCCGGCTCACTTTTCCCAAGCATGAGCATAGACATAAGTTCACTACCGGAACCACTCATATTAGTTGCCGGATAACCAAGAATCATTCCGTTTGGCTTTTCTTTCCCAAGCAAACCACTGGACAATGCCAAATGGCCTCCGGCAGAGAAACCACAACTCAAAATCTTATCAGGATTCACATTCCATTCTGCAGCATGTTCTCGGATTAGCCCAATTGCCCAATCCATCTCTTTTAATGGCTGAAATCCTTTTACGTCCCACCCAAGAGAATAATTTAATACAAAGGCATGAATACCTTTTGCAGCATATGCCATCGCCACCGGCTCGGCCTCTCTTGGCGACAAATATACATACCCGCCACCAGGGCATATTACTACTGCCGGACGTGCCATTTCCTGTCCAAGTTTTAAACCGCTATTTAATATATAGCAGTCTAAATATACTTTTTCTTTTCTCGGATAATAAATTCTTTCGCTGTGCATACACACCCTCCTCAAATACTCTATTGATTTTATAATAGAATGCCCATCCTTAATTGTCAACCATGCATTCTTTCTATATATTCTGCGATAAAAAACTTCGCCAAATATATAGCCCTCCGGGGGATGCACACACGCGAACAAGGAATATGTCACTTCGTGACCGCCTGTGGCGCAGGCGGCAATTTGCAATCACCACCTATCTATATCTACTTGCATTTACTTCTTAGCACATTGTACTCTTCAAAAAAAACACAGTTCCCACTCCTAGGAACTGTGCCATTTTATTATTCATTATAATAAAGTAAAGCCACCATCAACTGTGATAGCCTCTCCATGAAGATAACTAGCATCTTCACTTGCAAGAAATACAGCAACTCTGGCGATCTCTGAAGGATTTGCAGGTCTTTCTGCCGGAGAAGCCTTAATTAACTGAACAGCAGGATTTGTTGGGTCATTCAGTGATTCCGCAATCATTTCTGTTGCAACAGCGCCTGGTAAAATTGCATTCACATTAATATGCATATGGCCAGCAAAAAAAGCTAATTCCCTTGTCAACCCAAGCATTGCATGTTTTGAAATCGTATATACAATAGGTCCACGTCCTGCACCTGTCGATGCAATAGATGCGATATTAACAATTGCTCCTCCACCATTTTCTGCCATAATAGGCATTATTTTCTGGCAAAGGAAAAATGGACTTTTTACATTCACATTCATGACATTGTCATATACTTCTTCTGTAATCATGTCTGGTGTAGCCGTAATATCGTCATCAAGACCTGCATTATTTACAAGAATATCAATCTTTCCATATCTTTCGACAGTTTCATCAATCAGCCCTTGAATAGACGAACTATCACTTAAATCAACTTTGCGAAAAAATGCTGTTCCACCTATCTCAGTCAATTTTTCAACTACAGCATTTCCTTTTTGTTCATTTCTTCCAACAATGACAACTTTTGCCCCTTCTTTTACATACTCCTCTGCAATAGATGCTCCAATCCCTCTTGTAGAGCCTGTAATAATTGCTACCTTATTTTTGAGTTTCATCTTCTTCCCTCCATAAAATTTTAGATTATTCGCAATTATTATAATATTAGAAAAAAAGTAATACAATTTTTGACGCGTTACACAAAGTTACAATTTGTAACACCAAACATCATTTTTTTCATTATATTTACTATTATTATTTTACTCCAATGAAATCAGCACAATTTCTACTAATGCTATCAATACTCTCTTTACAATCTTCCCTTAACCATTGTAGCGCGGCATTGTAAGATGCACCCGCAGCATAATATAATCTATATCTCTCTATTGAATCGTACACCATGTCTCCAGCTAGCAATTCATTGTACTCGTTAAAAATATGAAGAATTAATCCAGAAAAGCCCAATTCATCCAAAAGCAAAACTTCATTCTTATGTCTTTTCATTAAAGAAAAAAAAGCCTGACCAAATTCATAAGACCACAACTCAACCGGTTTATCCAACATTTCAATCAATTCATTAAAATTACATTCAAAATAGTATTCAAGAATTTCAATCTTATTGTCGAAATTTCTGTAATATGCCATTCTTGAAACACCGGCTCTTTCTGTAATTTCCCGTATAGAAATATCATCCATTTTCTTCTCATTTAAAATTGCTATAAATGCCATAGCTATCGCTTGTTTTACTTTATATTTCTCTCTTTCATTCATATTACTATTTGTACCCATTAATTCTCCTGAGCTTTGAATTTATTCCTCTATTTTACCACCTCATCCTGCATTTATCAAACTTTCTTCCATGAAAGCAGTAATGCGGAATTGATAATCACAAGAACAGAACCTGCATTATGTACCAATGCTCCCACAACCGGACCAAGTACACCTGTAATAGCAAGGATAATTGCTAAAAAATTTAAGCCCATGGAAAATGTCAGATTCAGTTTAATCGTAGTCATCATTCGTTTCGATAATGCTAATAAATGCGGAAGTTCTTTTATTTCATCATCTACCAACGCAATATCCGCTGCGTCTACTGCAATGTCACTTCCTACACCGCCCATTGCAATTCCCACAGTTGCTTTTTTTAATGCCGGCGCATCATTAATACCATCACCTATCATGCACACATCACTTCCTTGTGCCTGATAGGAACCGATAATGTTTAATTTATCTTCCGGGAGACAGTTTGCACAGATTTCTGTAATACCAAGCTGTTTTCCAATGGACGCCGCTGCATTTTGGTTATCCCCGGTAACCAAAACAGGCTGAATACCTAATGACTGGATGGCTGTTATCATACCGGCACTCTCCTCCCGGATGGTGTCAGACAGCACGATATAACCTGCAAGTTCCGTCTCAATAGCCACATAAATTACAGTACATCCGATATTTAAATATTTTCCTGCTTCTTTTGCCAATCTATGTGACAATTCCATTTTATTTTCTTTGGAAAGCAGTTTCAGATTACCTGCCAATACCTTCCTGCCGTCTACTATGGCAGTGATTCCCTCACCCGGAATCATACGGAATTCTTCTGCCTGAAGCAGTTCCTTTTTCTTTTCGTTTTTATAACACCAGACAACTGCTTTTCCCAATGGATGCTCTGACAGCTGTTCCGCAGATGCAGCCAAAGTATATATTTCTTCTTTAGTATAAGAGGAAACACTTTCCACAGTAATAACCTTTGGTGTACCATAGGTTAAAGTCCCCGTTTTATCAAAGGTAATCTTTGAAACCTTCGCTAACCGTTCCAGCGCATCCCCTTCGCGGACAAGAAATCCATGCTTCGTAGCATTTCCAATGGCCGCCATAATGGCTGTCGGTGTAGCAAGTACGAGCGCACATGGGCAGAATACAACTAAAATGGTCACCGCACGAATGATTTCGCCTGTAACAAACCATGTAATCACCGCCGCTGTTAATGCAATGACCACAATCCAAGTTGCCCATCGGTCCGCAAGCCCAACAATTTTTGCTTTTCCGGCATCTGCAGACTGTACTAAACGAATCATCCGCTGAATGGAACTGTCCTCTCCAACCTTAACCGCTTCCATTTCAAATGCTCCGAACTGATTCATTGTTCCACTGGAAACCTCATCTCCCACTGTTTTATCTACAGGCAGAGACTCTCCTGTCATTACTGCCTGATTAATCGAAGTCTGTCCGCTTACAATCACACCGTCCACAGGAACGGTTTCACCCGCCAGCACACGGATTCTGTTTCCGACCTTTACCTGCTCTGCCGGAACAATCTGTTCCACACCATTGACTAATACTCTGGCTGTCTGAGGTGTCAGGTGTACCAGCTTTTCGATACCGGCTCTTGCTTTCGCAACCGTTAAATCCTCTAATAAAGCTCCTAACTGCATGATAAATGCTACTTCGCCTGCAGCAAAATCTTCCCCAATGCACACCGACGCAATCAAAGCAAGGGATACCAGTACATCTGCTTTTATGTCGAAAGCAGTAATTAAACCAATCACTGCTTCCATAATAATAGGAAGACCACATAGAATAATTGCTATCCATGCGGCATCAAACGGCAATGGCAGTAAATTAAAAATACTTACAAGCAATGCAATACCGGAAAGAATAAGGCAAAGAATGTCTTTTTTCATCCCGCCAAATTCAAGCAGCTCTTCTAATTTTTCAACAAATTTCGTCATAATCAATCCTCTTTTC
The DNA here is from genome assembly GCA_964476275.1 of uncultured Roseburia sp. Lineage (GTDB taxonomy): Bacteria > Bacillota > Clostridia > Lachnospirales > Lachnospiraceae > Roseburia. The sequence continues at coordinate 922 of CAYYZV010000044.1, read as the reverse complement.
TATACCCATAGGGGTATGGGTTTATTATACCCACATAGGTATATTGAGTCAAGAAAAAAAGCAGTTCAAAACTGTCTTTTCTCTCAAACTGACTATTTCATATTTGCAAAACGTTCCACTGCCTTTGTAAAGCTTTCTATTGTCTTATCGACATCCCCATGTTCTAAACCATCTTTTACACAATGCTTGATATGTCCTTCCAGAACTACCTGCCCTGCACCATGGAGCGCAGACTTTGCAGCGTTTATCTGGGATAGAATATCCTCACAAGGTACATCCTCGTCAATCATTCGATCAATCGCCTGAACCTGTCCGATGATTTTCCTAAGCCTTCTATGCAGATTTTCAGAATCCATACATTGTTTCATATAGCACCGTTACTGAAAACTTATAAAAAGTTATAAACTTTTATGTTCCATTCCTACTTCATCGAGTATGCTTTGGACGATATAAATATCTGTCTACTCGCAGGTTCTTGTACTCTCCATAGGCGTAAATTCCGAATTAACGTATCCGTACATATTTGCATTTGCTTTTAAGTGCTAAGATGCAAATTGCTCTCCATATGCTTTTAAGTTTAATGACGCTTGAAAATCCCTAATTCTGAACTGCTTTAGATAAGTGTCTGTTCTTCATCATTCCACTAACATTCAAATCCTCGATACAAATAAACTTTGGTTTTCGGTTTATTATCTCAGATGTGGTTTGATGTAAATAGTTTTTGCGGATATTTGTTAATCTGTGATTTACTTTTAATAAAAGCCTTTCTTTCTTGACTATATTATTCGTTTTACAGTATTTTCCTTTCTCTTTATTTTGTTCATATTTACGAGAAATACTACGCTGTAATCTGCGTTTGCGTTTCTCAAGTTTCTTTACTGTCCGGATATTCAATACCAACGCTAATCCACCAGTTTAACCC
>CAYYZV010000043.1:0-15110 GCA_964476275.1 uncultured Roseburia sp. | reverse complement strand
TTTTATCAAGATAATGTGAAATTAAAAGTGACAGATACGCACGTGAAAGTAGAGGATTTTGCAGTTTCTAAAAAAAGAAACAAGCAGAAATTAAACTGGATAAGACTGGGAGAGCAGAATCGGATTCCAACGGATTGTAAGTATACAAATTCACGCATCAAATATGATGGAGAACACTGGTGGCTTACGGTTGGGGGAAGAATTGAATGGTACTGTACTTACGGATAAAGAGGGAATCGGCATTGACCTTGGTGTAAAAGAATTGGCGGTATGTTCCGATGAAAAAATAAGAAAGGAATCAGAACTAATAAAACGAGAACTAAGTTTTATTTGTATGGAAGATTTCATATCAAAAAGGATTTAAAGCTGTCAGTTAGCACATAATATGATCGCACGGAAAAGAATAAGGCTGATTTGAAAATCATTACATTTCCAAGTGTAAAAATTACCTTTGATGAATTATTTGAAGAGATTGAATAATAGAAAGAAAACGAGGTGATGCAAAAATGGATTTACCAATTATGGACATGAGCAATGCTTATATAGAGCATTCAATCGTAATAAATAACTTTGTGACTGTTGTAGGGAGTCAGACAAAAGACAGTTTGTGCCGTGTATTTGGTGATAATGTGAAATATAAATGGCTTGAAAACGATAACAAGCCTGTGATACCGGATGTGTCAATTAACTGTGACATAAAAAATAGACGTGCAACAACTTTTATGGGTGTTCCCAGATTTATAATGGAGGTTCTCTCTGATTCTACGGAGAAATATGACCGTGGTAGTAAGATGGAACTGTACAAAAAAGTAGAAGTTGCAGAATATTGGCTTGTAGATTGGAGAAAGAAAAAAGTAGAAATCTATTTGCTTTCTCCAAATGAAAAAACGGTTGATGAAATGGAGTATATACTTTATAAGACGGTAACAAAGGAAAATAAGGAAGAGTTAGAAATAGTAATGTTTCCGAATTTTCAAATTCAGTTTGATGAACTGTTTAATATGGAATAGTGGGAAACGAGGTGATAAAAAATGGATATGCGTATTACAGATATGGCTGGGGCATATATTGAACATTCGGCAGTGATAACAAATTTTGTTGCGATTGCTTATAGTCAATTAAGAAACAGTTTTTGCAAGGTTTTCCCTGACAATGTACAGTACAAATGGAAGTTACAGGATGGAACAGAAAAAACAGTGATACCGGATGCTTCCATTAACTGTAGAGTTTACGCAAAGAAAGGAAATTCATGCATATAAATGCTCCGTAAAAAATATTGTCATCCCATACCTTGCTGTGGTAAAATAGTCCTAGGAATTTCACGCAATTTATTTGTGTAATTTAGGAGGGCACCATGAGATATTTGACTGTAAAAAATCTTAGACCGGGAATGGTAGTAGCAAGACCTTTTTTGGATGAGAAAGGAAATATACTTCTCAATAAGGGAAATAAAATAACATCAACAGTTTTCAGCCGGATTCAGACACTGGAGATTCAGGGGCTATATATTGAAGATGAAATATCAGAAGGAATTTTTGTAGAGGATTTGATAGGTCCTGAGTTAAAGATAAATGCGGTCAAAGCATTGATGGATCGTGATATTTTAAAAGCAATCCAGCTGGCAAAAGAGGTTGTGAAGGATTTAAAGAGACAGGATTCTCTGAAAGTAAATTTGATTGATATTAAGAATAATAAAAATTATACCTATAAACACTGCGTTTCGACCTGTATTTACTCCGTAGTAATTGGTCTGGCATTTAAGATGACAGAAGAGCAGCTTGAAAATCTTGCAGTGGCAGCTATGCTTCATGATATAGGAAAATTTGGTGTCGAGGAAAAGATTTTACATAAAAGGGGAAAACTGACTCCGGAAGAAATGGAGCTTATGAAAGCACATCCAAGAAATGCTTATGAAATGTTAAGTGTGATACCGGAAATTTCTTCCGTTTCAAGAAATGCGATTCTTTATCATCATGAAAATGTAGATGGTTCCGGATATTATAAGCTGCCAAAGGATAAACAGACTGCTTATACAAAAATTCTTCATGTGGTAGATGTATATGATGCATTGTGTTCAGAAAGAAAATATCGTGAAGCTTATAGTCCAAGCGAAGCAATTGAGTATATTATGGGAAATGCAGATAAGATGTTTGACCCAATCGTAGTAAAAGCACTGGCATACAGCTTCCCATTATATCCTGTGGGGCTTACGCTGCGGCTTTCAAATGGAGAAGAAGCAGTTGTTTATTCAAATGAAATTAATAGTATGAGACCGGTAATTCGCATTATGGATGGAAGACTTATTGACCTGAGTACGGATCCGGATTATCGAAGCATTACAATTTTTGGAATTGTATAGTTGATTAAAAAAGAGAAGTTGTAATTATTCAGTAGGTCTGTGCATTTACTGCACAGACCGTGAGAAAGTGATTCAGTACTTTGCAGCCCGCTTGTATAGCGTTTATACGTTGTGTAAACCTTTTATTGTTCGATATAATTTACATACTTACTATTTATTTCGTTTAAGCAGGAGCTTAAATATTTTAATAACGTCCAGACATAATCGGAGTTTTCATGTGCGATAGCGTGAAAACTTTCTTCATTTAATTTTTGAATAGAGATGTAATGTGGATTTTTACGATAATGGAAAACAAATTTCTTATCTATTTCATTCATTCGATCTAACATATCATTTAAACGTTGATTGAGTGTACACAACAGATGATATGATATAGAACTGCCGTCGCGCAGCAATAATGGAAAATCCTTTTCTTCGATTTCAAGTACGATTACATTATCCGAATAAGCAAAGACGGTTGCAGAACGAGGTTTTTTTTCTAAGAGTGACATTTCACCGAAAAAACTTCCTTCTTGTAAAATGGCCAGAGGAGCTGCGTTGTTAGAATAAGAGTTGATACCTACTACAACTGAGCCGCTTAATATGATATACATAGAATGACCAGGCTCGCCTTCTCTGCAAATGACAGCATGTTTTTTGTATATTAATGTTTTTCCACATTTCGCTAATAATTCAATAGACATATCAATTTTTACCTTCCTGTATAGATAGTTCAATATTAAAATAGAATTTCATTTTTTGCAATATATATAGTCATTATTTGTATTAAGATTTCTAAGAAAGAAAATTGTAATTTGAAAAGAAATCCGCTATACTAATAGAATATATCAGATGAGCTTTCATATGAATGATTATTTTATAACAAAAGGTGAGAATGAGTGAAAAATATTTTAAAATACATGAGAAGAATAGGTTTTCTTTTGATGATAACATTACTGTTGACTGCCTGCGGAAAAAGTGGACAGAAAGATACTGCTTTTGTAGGCGAAAATAGCGAAGCATATATTTATTATGTTGAAACGGAGAATGCAGCAGATTCTGAAACAAGTGAAAGTGAAATAGAAGAAAGCGAGTTAGAAGAATCTAAAACAGAGGAGTCTGAACCGGAAGAGGAGATTGCGTTTACAGAGGAAAGGCAGCCGGAGGAAGAGACAGCGGAAGCAAATGGGTATCTAATTGTAATCGATGCCGGACATCAGCAGAAGGGAAACAGCGAAAAAGAACCGATTGGGCCAGGAGCTTTAGAGATGAAAGCAAAGGTTGCCAGTGGAACGACTGGAAAGACAAGTGGTTTAAAGGAATATGAGCTGAATCTGATGGTTGCATTAAAACTGCAGGAAGAGCTGGAAATGCGCGGATATGAAGTAATTATGATAAGAACGGCGCATGATGTAAATATCAGTAATGCAGAGCGTGCAGAAGTGGCAAATGATGCCGGAGCAGATGCATTTATCCGAATTCATGCAAATGGCTCGGAAAATACATCGGTAAACGGTGCAATGACAATATGCCAGACTGCAAATAATCCATATAATGCAGAATTTTATGAGGAAAGCAAGGAACTGTCAGTTTGTGTTTTGGATGAGATGGTGGAATCGACCGGATGTAAAAGGCAAAGTGTCTGGGAAACAGATACGATGAGCGGCATTAACTGGTGCCGGATTCCTGTGACTATTGTTGAAATGGGATATATGACCAATCCAACAGAGGATGCGCTTATGGCAACGGAGGAATATCAGGATAAAATCGCAGAAGGAATTGCAAACGGAATTGATAAATTTTTAATGGAATAGGATTTAAAAGGGCATGTTTTAGAGAGGTTAGAAAGAAATGAACGAGTTATTAAATGTAGACAATCCATTCTTCAGGGGAGTGTCAAAGGTAATTGATTGTGTGGTACTTAGTATGTTATGGCTGTTTTTATGCATTCCGGTGGTGACAGCAGGCGCATCTACAACTGCCTTGTATTATGCAGTAAATAAGTCTGTCAAAAATGAAAGAGGCTATGCTGCAGGAGAATTTTTTGCTGCATTTAAAGCAAATTTTAAGCAGGCTACGGTGATTTGGCTGATTTTACTGGCAATTTATGCAATACTGGGATTTGATTATTATGTGATGAAAAAGTATGCCGAAGCAGGAATTGCGCTTGGAAAGATGTATGTTGTATTTGAAGGATTTGCGATTCTTGTTACGTTATGGTCTTTTTATATTTTCCCTTACATAGCACGTTTTGAAAATACAACGAAAAATATATTAAAGAATTCTGCGTTAATGGCACTTAGTAACCTGCCATGGACCGTTCTTATTTCAGTAATCTTTATTATTGTACTGGTGGCTGTTTATTATGTGCCTGCTGTAAGCGTGGCCACACCGGCATTTTACAATTTGTTGAAAAATTTAATATTGGAAAAGGTGTTTAAAAAGTATATGACACCGGAGGATATTCAGCTGGAAGAGGAACGAAATAGGGTTTTCTATAACTAATCAGCAAGCTGAATGTCTGCTTTTTATGAAAATTGCCTTGGCTCTGAATAGTTACATATTGATTTATAGGAAAAGTTATAGTATATTTTTTATGGAATGATATTTTATGACTGTTTGGGATCGTATGCTGTGAAGTACCAGACAGATAGAAATGGAGAAATTTATGCAGCAGGAAGTAATTAGAGTTGTAGTGGACGCTATGGGCGGAGACTATGCACCGGCAGAGCCTGTTAAGGCAGCTGTAGATGCTGTCGCAGGAAGAAAAGATATAAAAGTAATATTGGTGGGACAGCAGGATGTTGTAGAAGCAGAATTAAAGAAATACGACTATCCAAAGGAACAGATTGAAGTAGTTCATGCGGAAGAAGTAATAGAGACGGCAGAGCCGCCTGTAAATGCGATCCGCAGAAAGAAGAAATCCTCTATGGTAGTAGGTATGAATCTGGTAAAGAATAAAGAGGCAGATGCCTTTGTTTCGGCAGGAAGTTCAGGAGCGATTTTAGTAGGCGGGCAGCTTATCGTAGGGCGTATCCGTGGAATCGACCGTCCGCCGTTAGCACCGCTCATTCCTACAGAAAAGGGTGTTTCTTTATTAGTAGACTGTGGAGCAAACGTAGATGCAAGAGCTTCTCATTTGATACAGTTTGCCAGAATGGGTTCCATTTACATGGAGCATGTAGTAGGAGTTAAAAATCCGAAGGTTGCAATTGTAAATATTGGGGCAGAAGATGAAAAGGGTAATGCACTCGTAAAGGAGACGCTTCCTTTACTAAGAGAGTGTACAGATATAAACTTCGTAGGAAGTATTGAGGCAAGAGATATACCAAAAGGTGAAGTAGACGTAATTGTCTGCGAAGCATTTGTAGGAAATGTTATCTTAAAGCTTTACGAAGGATTAAGTTCTACATTAATTCACATTGTGAAAAAAGGATTAATGAGTACACTGGTAAGTAAAATTGGTGCAGCATTAGCATTACCAGCCTTAAAGAAGACGTTAAAAGAGTTTGACGGCACACAGTATGGCGGAGCACCATTATTAGGTTTGAACGGCCTGGTTGTAAAGACACACGGAAGTGCAAAATCGATGGAGATAAAAAATGCAATTTATCAGTGTGTGACTTTTAAAGAACAGGAAATTAATGAAAAAATTAAGAAAAACATTTTAAGTTCAGAGGAACGGGAAGGAAATTAAGTATGGAATTCGAAAAGCTTACAAAAATCATTGCAGAAGTATTAAACGTAGATGCAGAGGAAATCACAATGGACACTACATTTGTTGATGACCTTGGTGCAGATTCTTTAGACATTTTCCAGATTATCATGGGATTAGAAGAAGAATTCGATATCGAAATTGCGAATGAAGAAGCTGAGAATATCGTTACAGTTGCAGATGCAGTAGAGCAGATTAAGAAAGCAATTAATGCATAATTTAAGGCCCTTGTAATCACAAGGGCTTTTTATTTCATGGCAGGTAAGGGTAACTTACCATGAAATAAAAGGCCCTGTTTATTGGAGAAGTCGTATGTCAAAAATACAGGAATTGGAAAATAGAATTGGTTATCACTTTAAAGAACAAGGCAGGCTTCGTCAGGCATTGACGCACAGCTCTTTTGCGAATGAAAAGCATATGAAAAAGCATTCCGATAATGAACGTTTGGAATTTTTGGGAGATGCAATCTTAGAATTAGTATCCAGTGAGTATTTATTCAAGCATTATCCGAAGCTGCCGGAAGGAGAACTGACGAAGTTTCGTGCAAGCATTGTATGTGAGCCGACACTGGCACTTTGCACGAAGGAGCTGGATTTAGGAAAATACTTATATCTGGGAAAAGGAGAAGATTTGACAGGCGGAAGAAACCGCAAGTCTATTTTATCCGATGCGCTGGAGGCAGTTATTGGTGCAATTTATTTAGATGGTGGATTTGAAGCTGCCAAAACATTTATTTACCGTTTTATTTTGGTAGATATTGAACATAAAAAACTGTTTCACGACAGTAAAACCATTTTACAGGAATTGGTGCAGGGAAATTACAAAGAAGAACTGCACTATGAGCTGATTGGAGAAGAAGGACCGGATCATGATAAGGTTTTTTCTGTCAGAGCTATGATTGGAGAAAAAGTCATTGGCCATGGTTCGGGTCATACCAAAAAGGCTGCGGAACAGGAAGCGGCCTATGAAGCATTGTTAAAGCTTCAGCCAAAGAAATAAAGAAACTGAGGTAAATAAATGTATCTTAAAAGTATAGAGGTGCAGGGATTTAAGTCATTTGCAAATAAAATTGTGTTTGACTTTCATAATGGTATTACAGGTATTGTAGGGCCAAATGTGAGCGTCAAGAGTAATGTTGCGGATGCAGTCCGCTGTGTGCTTGGTGAACAGAGTGCAAAGCAGCTTAGAGGGGCAAGCATGCAGGACGTTATTTTTGCAGGAACCGAGAACCGCAAGCCATTAAGCTATGCCTATGTTGCCATTACAATGGATAATGCCGATCATGCCCTTGCAATTGATTTTGAAGAAGTGACGGTTGCAAGACGTGTTTATCGTTCAGGAGAAAGTGAGTATCTGATTAATGGCAGTCCGTGCCGTCTGAAGGATGTAACGGAGCTTTTTTATGATACAGGTATCGGTAAAGAAGGTTATTCGATTATCGGTCAGGGACAGATTGAGCGTATTTTAAGCGGTAAGCCGGAAGAAAGACGAGAACTGTTTGATGAAGCGGCAGGTATTGTAAAGTTTAAGAAGCGCAAAGCCACAGCACAGAAGAAATTAGAAAATGAACGGGAAAATTTAATCCGTGTCAATGATATATTAACAGAATTAGAGCGTCAGGTCGGACCGTTAGAAAAACAGGCGGAAAAAGCGAAGATTTACCTAAAGAAAAAAGAAGAATTAAAGACCTATGACGTGAATATGTTCTTACTGGAAACAGAACGTATTGAAACAGAATTAAAAGCTGTTCAGGAAAATCTAAAGATTGCAAATGCAGAATACGAAGAGGCAAAAACAGCGCATGAAACCATCAAATCAGAATATGAAAAGATGGAAAGAGATATTGCAGAAATAGATGAGAAAATCAATGTAGTCCGCGAAGACATGAACCGAGCAGTTTTAGAAAAGGGCAGATTAGATGGAGAAATCAACCTTTTAAATGAACAAATTCGTTCTGCTGAGAATACAGACGAGTTAATGCAAAGTCGTTTGGATGCACTGGACAAAGAAAAAGAAGAACGTTTCACTTTTCAGGCAGAATATGAAGCAGAGAAATTTGCTTTAGATGTGCAGATTACAGAAATTGAGATAAAGCGGCAGGAAGCGAAAGAAGAATTGGATGCAATTCAAAGTGAGGCTGCCCATTGCAGTGAGATAATCGAACAGGGGAAAAGTGAGATTATTGAGCTGTTGAATAATAAGGCTTCCATTAAGGCAAGGAAGCAGAAATTTGATACGATGGCAGAGCAGGTGAATATCCGCAAAGCCCAGTTAAATGGGCGGCTGCTGTCAAGAAAATCAGAAGAAGCAGAGATGGATTCCGTATTACAGGGATATCAGGATGAATTGCGGCTGATAGATGAAAAGATTGCAGGCTTAAAAGCTGCGGCAGATGAGATGGAAGAACAAAACCGCGGCTGGCAGAAAAAATTAAGAGATACGAATCAGGAACTGGAAGAAGCGGTCAGCAGTTATCATAAAGCGCAGTCAAAGCTGGAATCTTTAAAAAATATTGCGGAGCGGTATGATGGATATGGAAACAGCATCCGTAAAGTAATGGAGCAGAAAAGTGCAAATAAGGGGCTGTTAGGTGTTGTATCTGATTTAATTCAGGTAGAAAAGAAATATGAAACTGCGATTGAAACGGCTTTAGGCGGCAGTATTCAGAACATTATTACAGAGGACGAAGAAACCGCTAAAAAAATGATTGCATTTTTGAAAGAGAATCGTTTCGGAAGGGCGACCTTTTTACCTTTAACCAGTGTAAAAGGGAGGGGCGAGTTCCGAAGTCCCGATGCGTTAAAGGAACCGGGAGTGATCGGGCTTGCGAATACATTGATTAAATGTGATGCAAAGTATGTGGGAATAGCAGATTATCTGCTGGGACGAGTTGTAGTCACAGAGCATATTGATTATGCCGTCTCGCTTGCAAAAAAATATCGTTATTCACTTTATATTGTTACGTTAGAAGGAGAGTCCTTAAGTCCGGGCGGTTCAATGACCGGTGGTGCATTTAAAAACACCAACGGACTTCTTGCCAGAAATCGTGAAATCGAAGAACTGGAAAAGAAGGTAACAGAATTTGATGCGAAAATAAAAGAATACCGAAATCGTATAGAAGAGATTAAAACAGCAAGAGAATTATTAAAAGACGATATTGAAGAAAATAAAACCAAGCTTCAGGAACAGTTTATTTTACAGAACACTGCTAAGATGAATGTAGAACGTGCAGCACAGCAGAAGGCAGAAAGTGAAAATCTTTTTGTTGGACTTAAGTCAGAAAGCATGGAAATTGAAAAGCAGTTAAAAGAAATTGCAGAAAATAAACAATTGATTGTAAAAGAACTCGAAGAAGCAGATATTAGAGAAAAAGAGATACAAAAAGAGTCAGAAGAGGTCACACAGCGTTTAGAAGCGATATCTGCAAGGGAAGGTGCGGCGGCGGCGGCAGTTTCGGAAGCGCAGATGGAAGAAGCGGGCTTGCGTCAAAAGGCAGAATTTGTTTTAGAAAATTTGAAACGAATTCATGCAGAAATTTTGAAATATGAGCAGGAACGTGATAAAGTAATGGGAGAGGCATTAGAGGCTAAGGTAGATGCGAAAAAGAAGCGTCAGGATATTGATGCGATTAGGCAGACCATTTTGGCATCTGATTCAAATTACGAAAAACAGAGTGCGGCATTAAAGGAAAATCTGGCGAAAAAAGAAGAAATGTCAGCTGTTCATAGAGGATTTTTCAAAAAACAGGAAGATATTTCAAATCAGATCTCTAATTTAGATAAAGAAATCTTTCGATTAAATAATCGGTACGAAAAATTAGAAGAAACAAATGAAAACCAGACGAACTATATGTGGACGGAATATGAAATGACTCCGCATGCGGCGCTGGAATTAAAAAATGAAAAATATGAAGATTTAACAGAACTAAAGAAACTGATTGCTGAAATTAAGGACGAGATTCGTAAGCTTGGGGATGTAAATGTAAACGCCATTGAAGATTATAAAGAGGTGTCAGAACGTTACAACTTCTTAAAAACCCAGCATGATGATTTGGTAGAGGCGGAAAAGACCTTAATCGGCATTATAGAAGAACTGGATGCAGGAATGCGCAGACAGTTTATGGAGAAGTTTGCAGAGATTCAGACAGAGTTTGATAAGGTATTTAAGGAACTGTTTGGCGGCGGAAAGGGTACGTTAGAGCTGGTAGAAGGCGAGGATATTTTAGAGTGCGGCATCCGCATTAATGCGCAGCCTCCGGGAAAGAAACTGCAGAATATGATGCAGATGTCCGGCGGCGAAAAGTCTTTAACGGCAATTTGTCTGCTTTTTGCAATTCAGAATTTAAAACCATCTCCATTCTGTTTATTAGATGAGATTGAAGCAGCGTTAGATGATTCTAATGTGAGCCGGTTCGCAAAATACTTACATAAACTGACAAAGAGTACACAGTTTATTGTGATTACCCATAGACGAGGCACGATGACAGCGGCAGATCGTCTTTATGGTATTACTATGCAGGAAAAGGGTGTTTCTACATTGGTTTCTGTTAATTTGGTTGAAGGAGACTTGAAATAGTGAGTGAAGAAAAGAAAGGCTTTTGGAGCCGGCTTGTAGCAGGCTTAAGCAAAACAAGAGCAAATATTGTAGCAGGAATAGATGCCATATTTAATGGTTTTTCTCATATTGATGATGATTTTTATGAGGAAATTGAAGAAATTCTTATTATGGGTGATATCGGAGTCCGTACTACCGAGGCAATTATTGAGAATTTAAAGAAAAAGGTAAAAGAAAATCATATCAAAGAACCGGCAGCGTGTAAAGAGCTGTTAATCAGCAGTATCAAAGAACAGATGGACGTTGGAGAGACGGCATATCGTTTTGAGAATGAAAAGTCAGTTGTGCTTATGATTGGTGTAAATGGCGTTGGAAAGACGACTTCTGTCGGAAAAATGGCTTCTAAGCTGAAAAGTCAGGGCAAGAAGGTTGTTTTAGCGGCAGCAGATACGTTCCGGGCGGCAGCCGGAAATCAGCTGCAGGAATGGGCAAATCGTGCCGGTGTGGATATGATTGGCGGTCAGGATGGCTCTGATCCTGGTGCAGTTGTATTCGATGCAGTGGCGGCTGCAAAGGCACGTCATGCAGATGTTCTTTTGTGTGATACTGCAGGAAGACTTCATAATAAGAAAAACTTAATGGAAGAGCTTCGAAAGATTAATCGTATTTTAGAAAAAGAGTATGCAGATGCTTATAGAGAGACACTGGTAGTTTTAGACGCAACGACAGGGCAGAATGCCTTGGCGCAGGCCAGACAGTTTTCTGAGATTGCGGATATTACAGGTATTATTTTAACAAAAATGGATGGCACGGCGAAAGGCGGTATCGCAGTAGCAATCCAGTCTGAGCTTGGGATTCCGGTAAAATATATCGGTGTAGGTGAATCGATTGAGGATTTACAGAAATTTGACTCAGAACAGTTTGTAAATGCGTTATTTGATGTAAAGAAGGATAACATCCAGGCGGAGGAATAGTATGTTGACATTAGACAAGTTTGAAGAAGCATCAGAGATTGTAAAAAGAGTAACATTGGAAACGAAATTGGTCTACAGTGATTATTTAAGCAGACAGACAGGAAATAAGGTTTTTTTGAAACCTGAGAATATGCAGTTTACAGGTGCTTATAAGGTTCGTGGTGCTTACTATAAAATCAGCACATTGACAGAAGAAGAAAGAAAACGCGGATTGATTACAGCATCTGCCGGCAATCATGCACAGGGTGTAGCTTATGCGGCAAAGTGTTATGGCTGTAAAGCGGTGATTGTAATGCCGACTACAACGCCATTGATTAAAGTAAACCGTACAAAAGAATATGGTGCAGAAGTGGTATTATATGGGGATGTATACGATGAGGCATGCCAGAAGGCATATGAACTGGCAGAGCAGGAAGGCTATACTTTTATTCATCCATTCGATGATTTGGCAGTTGCTACCGGTCAGGGAACGATCGCAATGGAGATTTTTAAAGAGCTTCCATTGGTAGAATATATTCTGGTACCAATTGGCGGCGGCGGACTGGCAGCCGGTGTATCGACTCTTGCGAAGCTGTTGAATCCAAAGATTAAAGTAATTGGTGTAGAACCGGCAGGGGCAAACTGTATGCAGGCTTCGATTGCATCGGGAAAGGTGACGACACTGCCTCAGGTAAATACGATTGCAGACGGTACAGCTGTAAAGACACCTGGCAGTACAATTTTTCCTTTCATTCAGGAGCATTTAGATGATATTATTACAGTAGATGATGATGAATTGGTCGTATCTTTCTTGGATATGGTAGAAAATCATAAAATGGTCGTAGAAAATTCCGGTCTGCTTACGGTTGCAGCAATAAAGCATCTGGATATTACAGATAAAAGAGTTGTATCGATTGTCAGCGGTGGAAATATGGACGTAATTACGATGTCTTCTGTGGTACAGCAGGGATTGATTTTCAGAGACCGTATTTTTACGGTATCTGTTTTACTGCCGGATAAGCCGGGTGAATTGTCAAAGGTAGCAGCAACAATTGCAGAGGCACAGGGAAATGTAATTAAATTGGATCATAATCAGTTTATTTCTACAAATCGTAACGCGGCTGTGGAACTGCGTATTACTATGGAGTGCTTTGGTACAGAGCATAAGAAACAGATTATGAAATCACTGGAAAAAGAAGGGTATAAACCAAAGCAGGTAAGAACAAGCTTATAAGATATCCTTAATATAAAATAAATTTGGAGGAAGCTACAATGAAAAAAGTTGAAGATTATGTAAGAACAATACCGGATTTTCCCGAACCTGGAATTATGTTCCGTGATGTTACCAGTGTTTTGCAGGATCCGGATGGATTAAAGTTGTCGATAGATGAGATGATAAAATTATTGGATGGTATAGAATTTGATGTGATCGTTGGAGCGGAGTCCAGAGGCTTTATTTTTGGTACACCGATTGCTTATAAGTTAGGAAAATCCTTTGTTCCTGTCCGTAAAAAAGGCAAACTTCCATGCGAAACAATAAGTATGGAATATGAATTGGAATATGGTACGGCATGTATCGAAATGCATAAGGATGCCGTAAAACCGGGACAGAAGGTTGTAATTGTGGATGACTTGATTGCAACAGGTGGTACAATCGAAGCTGCAATTAAGTTAATTGAACAGCTTGGCGGTGAAGTAGTGAAGGTGATTTTCTTAATGGAGCTTGCAGGCTTAAATGGAAGAGAAAAGCTTGCAGGTTATGATGTGGCATCTGTGATTACTTATGAAGGAAAGTAACGGTTATGAAAATCATTCCACTGTTATTATGCGTGTGTATTTTTATAATTACTAGCATTGGTTTCTTTAAAACCAACGGAAAGACAGAAAAAGTGTATGGGGTGTGCTGTGGTTTAAGCAGTCTCTGTGCAATTGTACAATTAGCAATTATATTTTAAAAGGAATACCATATGAAGAAAGTATTAATAGTAGATGATGTAAGACTCAATAGAGAGATTTTAAAAGATATTTTGAAAGAAGAATATGAGCTTGCGCTGTTAGAGAATGGAGATTTGGCCATTAAGTATATCGAGGAGCACAGTGATGATATTGCTGCAATTTTGCTGGATTTATACATGCCGGTGAAGGACGGATTCTGTGTAATCGGTGAAATGAAAAGATGGGATTTAATTGATAAGATTCCGATTTTAATTATTTCCAGTGAACGTTCGGTTGCAATTGAAAAGCAGTGTTTCCATTTAGGTGTAAGTGAATTTATTCACAAGCCGTTTGATCCACTGCTGGTAAAGACCCGTGTAAAAAATATTGTAAATCTGTTTTCTTATAAAAATAATCTGGAAAGCAAGGTAAAGAGACAGACTGAAACTGTGCACCGCCAGTATATGATTTTAAAAGAACAGGCGAAGAAGCTGGAAGAAACCAATGAAAAGATTATCGATATTTTAGGCACGGTTGTAGAAAGCCGGAACTTAGAAAGCGGACAGCATATTAAGCGTGTAAAGGGACTGAGCCGGATTTTGGCTTTGCAGGTGATGCAGGATTATCCGGAGTATGGTCTGGATGAACAGAAGGTGGAAGCAATTGTGGCTGCCAGCTCCCTACATGATGTTGGAAAAATCAGTATTCCGGATCACATTTTGTTGAAGCCGGGTAAATTGACGGAGGAAGAGTTTGCTATTATGAAATCCCATACGGTGAAAGGCTGTGAGATTTTGGATAAAATCGAAGGAATCTGGGATGAAGAAAGCAGACAGATAAGTTATGATATTTGCAGACATCATCATGAGAGATTTGATGGGAGAGGCTACCCGGATAAGCTGGTAGGTGATGAAATTCCGATTGCTGCACAGATTGTAGCTGTAGCAGACGTATATGATGCGCTTGTGTGTGAACGAGTTTATAAAAAGGCTTTTCCAAAGGATATTGCGTTCCACATGATTATGAACGGAGACTGCGGAACCTTTTCACCAAAGATTTTGAACTGTTTCAGTCAGGTAAAAATGGAATTTGAAGATTTAGCAAATAAATTAAGCTAAAAATAACAGGTGTCAAGTAAATTTTCTTTACTGTAAAGAAAAAATGCTTGACACCTGTTTTGCATTGTGCTAATATAGCACATGGCGCAGGTCAGCTATAGGGAGATTTTGTAATGGAAGAGAAGATTGAACAGGCTTATCTGTATGATTTTTATGGAGAGCTTTTAAACGAACACCAGAGACAGATTTACGAAGATTATATTTTTAATGATTTATCGCTGGGCGAGATAGCAAGTGAAGAGGGAATCAGCCGTCAGGGAGTACACGATATGATTAAGCGTTGTACTAGAGCCTTAGAAGGGTATGAGAAGAAGCTTCATTTGGTTCAAAAATTTCAATCGGCTAAGGCAAAGGTGGAGCGGATTCACACTTTGACAAAGACTTTTCAGGAAAATCAAGAAGCTGAAATAATAGAAGAAATCGCTGAGATTTCGAATCAGATATTAGAGGAGTTATAAGATGGCATTTGAAAGTTTGTCAGAAAAACTTCAAAACGT
>CAYYZV010000042.1:5735-15126 GCA_964476275.1 uncultured Roseburia sp. | reverse complement strand
CACTTTTTCTGACGCCGATTGTGCTGACAATTACGAACTCCTTTATGTCGGCTTCGGAAATATCTTCCAACTACGGAGTGATTTTTCAAAATGCTTCCAGTGATGGAAAAACATATATTTCCGAAACAGTTAATTTGAAATTTATTCCGGACATGGTGACTTTTTCACAGTACATAACGACATTGTTTAAAAGTCCGGATTATTTATTAAAGTTTTGGAATTCTGTGATATTGGTAGTACCAATCGTGGTATTCCAGTTAATTGTAGCAGTATTTGCAGCTTATGGATTTACAAAAGCGAAGGGAAAACTTGCCGGAATCGTGTTTTTTTCCTATGTTATTTTGATGATGATGCCATATCAGGTAACTCTGGTTCCTAATTATTTGGTGCTGGATTGGATGAAGCTTTTGGATACAAATTGGGCTATCTGGCTTCCGGGAATTTTTTCTCCATTTAGTGTGTATCTGATTACTAAATATATGAAACGAATTCCGGCTTCACTTTTGGAAGCGGCCAGAATTGACGGTGCGAGTGAATGGCAGGTGTTTTCAAAAATCTGCGTACCAATTTGTAAAGGAATTATTACATCCTGTGGGATTCTGGTGTTTATTGATTATTGGAATATGGTAGAGCAGCCGCTATTATTCTTCAGCAATACGGATAAGTATCCATTATCCATTTTCCTGTCAAAGATTAATGCCGGCGAGGTAGGATTGGCCTTTGCAGTTGCAACTATTTATATGGTGCCAAGCCTTCTGATTTTCTTATATGGAGAAGAGCAGTTAGTAGAAGGTATTGCATATCAGGGCGGCGTAAAAGGATAAGTTAGAACGGAGTAGAGTAGAGAAGATGAATGAAAGAAAAGAAAAAATAAAGAGTATAGCCATTGTATTTTTAAGCATTATGCTGGTATTGACTTTTTTCTCCAATACAATTATGAACTATTCGCTGGTAGAAGTAAGTACACAGGCAATTTATGGAGGTTCTATTACCACAAAGGTTAGAGGAAGCGGTACAGTAACAGCAGAAGAAGGAATTTCTATTGAAGCAGATTCCGGAAGAAAAATAGAGACAATTAATGTAAGAACCGGAGCTGAGGTGGCAGAAGGAGATGTACTATTTACTTTAGGCGCAGGAGACAGCGATACATTAAGTGCAGCAAAGGATGCTTATGAATCAGCAAAAAATGCTTATGAAATAGCAATTTTAGAAGCTGGTGTTACAGTCGAGGAACGCCGGGTGATAGAATCGGGAAATTACGGTTCTTTGACGGACAGACAGAATGCTTTGGTGACAGCACAGACAGAAGTAGAAGCATTACAAAAGCAATATGACGAAATGACTGCCTATATCGCAGAGCAGAAGGCTGCACGGGCAGAAGCAGAAGCTTCAGGCAATACGGCATTGGTAGATGAAATTAACTATTACTTGGGCGAAGTGGGCTGGAAATATGAAGAAATAAAAAAACAGCTTGATGAAGCGTTAGAAGAAGGAAATTTAGCAAGCGAATATAGACAACAGATCGAATTAGGAAAATTGTATAAAATATATTGTGAAGCAAAAGACAAAATGGAAGAATTGCAGGGTGAAGGTTCTGATTCTGTTATCAAGGCTCCAATGGCAGGTACGGTAACAGAAATTCGCTATTATGCAGGACAGACGATAAAAGAGAATACAGTTGTTATGCAGATGAAGCCGGAAAGTGAAGCATTTACACTGCAGTTTACTGTGACACAGAATCAGGCGAGACGTATTAAAGTTGGTGATTCGGCAGAGGTTTTATATAACTGGTCTGGTGATAATATCAATGCAAAAGTGGCATCTATTGTAAGAGATCCAATGAATCGGGAGTCAAGTGTAGTAACCTGTGAATTGTCAGGTGATGTGAATGTCGGGGATTATTATACGTTATCTATCGGACAGCAGAGTTCTGATTATGATTATGTAGTACCAACCAGCAGTATTCGTGAAGATTCAAATGGAAAATTTATTTTAACGCTTGAGTCAAAAAGTACACCATTAGGAAACCGCTATTATGCAAGAAGAACCGATGTGGAAATTATTACATCGGACGATTCACAGTCTGCGATTACAGGAGATCTTGACGGGTACCTTTATGTAATTACCACTACCACGAAACCGGTAGCAGAGAATCAGCAGGTTCGTCTGGCAGAATAAATGAGCAGAAAGGGTATCCTATGAAACGATATAAAAAAGAATTGGTCTTAGGGCTATTGGTTTTTTCCGTCATTCTTCTGGCATGGATTGAACATGGGATAACCGGAAGTCTTTCTACACAGCAGTTAGCGAAGCGATGGTCAAAAGAAGAGGATTTTGCGCAGTTTGCCTGCTATTTTACAGAGGAAGCCTATTTTTACGAAGACCAAATCCAATTCGTAGAACGGACACTGGTAACCGGAATGGAGGAAGCATCGATTACCGGTACAAAGGAAAATGGAGGACGAAATTGGATTGATGCATATTCCACGCAGGGAGAATTGATGATTGCATCCAGCAGAGCAAGTATTTCTGCCAGAGCATTTGGAGTAGGAGGTGACTTTTTTCAGTTTCATCCGCTGACTCTATTAGATGGGAATTATTTTGATGCGGCAGATATAAACGAGGACGGTGTCATCATTGATGAAGTAGTGGCATGGCAGCTGTTCGGTTCTAATAATGTGGCAGGAATGGAAGTCGAGATAAATGGCAGTATTTATCCGGTGCGCGGCGTAGTAAGGAGTGATAAAGGACTTTTTTCAGAGGCAGTAAAAGAAGAAGACCCTACGATTTATGTATCCTTCCGTATTTTAGAAGGAGAAGAGGAATCGCTGCCGATTGACTGCTATGAGGTTTTGGCTGTGAATCCGGTAAAAGAGTTTGCGAAAGAAACTCTAAAAAATGCACTTAGCATGACAGAGGATAAGTATGAATTAATTGAATGTTCCGCAAGATTTGATTTCGTACATCGCTTTGCTGTGATACGAAATTTTGGAATCCGTTCCATGACTACAAAAAATATTGTATTTCCATATTGGGAGAATCGGGCAAGGGGCTATGAGGATGTTTCTGCATTGATTTTGGTATTGCAGATTCTCTGTCTGATTTATCCGGTCTTTTGGCTTATAAAAAAAGGATATGGATTCTGGAAACGCAGAAAAGAATTAAAAAAGAAACTTTGGGAAATGATGAAAGAACTTTTGAAAAAGAGAAGAAAAGCCGATAAAATAAATAAGGAGTAACTATTCAGAGGCATGAAATACTGCCTCTTTTTTTACATATAAGAAATATCGTTTTTTTGCGAAAAATATAAAACAGGATTGGGAGCGGAATAGATGAAACGGATTGTAATGGTTGTAGGCGGTGTGGAAACCTTAGAGTATTTTTCTTATCAGATGGGAAAGACCTTTGCGCAGATGGGATATCTGGTTTTTTATTATGATTTAAAGGATGAAAAAACCAGTGCAAAGCGGTTAAGAAAATTTATTCGTACAGGTGAGACCGCGTTGGTTACTTTTAATTTTGAAGGTTTGGAAAAGGAGATTGGTGTTTATAAAGAAGGAATTGGATATGTCTGGGATGAATATCGGATTCCATGTTATAATATTGCAGCAGATCATCCGTATTATTATCATGACAGGCTGGCAGATTTGCCGAAGGGATATCACCATATCAGTATCGACCGTTTTCAGGAGCAGTATTTTAAAGAATTCTATCCGGAGTTTCATCATTTGGGATTTTTGCCGTTGGCGGGTACGGAATTATCTGAACAAGCAGAGTTGTTAGAACAGACAGCATTATCGGAAGTACAGGCAGATGGACAGGAGCGGCCGATAGATGTGATTATGACAGGAAATTATACGCCGCCATCTTTTTGCGAAAAACATATTCACTGGATTAATGAAGAATATGCGGCTTTTTATCAAGGAATTATCGACGATTTGATTGCAAATCCGTACAAAACGGTTGAAGAGGCAGAAGTTTTTGCCTGCGAGAGAGAAATGGGATACACACCTTACGATGAGATTCGGATTGCGATGCACCGAATGATATTTATTGATTTGTATGTACGCAATTATTGGCGGGGAGAAGCAGTAAAGGCTTTGACAGATGCAGGAATTAAAGTAGATGTATTTGGAAAAGGATGGGAAGAACTTGACTGCAAGAAGCCGGAAAATTTACGGATGCATCCGCAAACTACTTCACTGGTTTGCTTGCAGCAGATAAGAAGGGCAAAAATATCTTTAAATGTAATGCCATGGTTTAAAGATGGAGCGCATGACCGGGTATTTAATTCTATTTTAAACGGAGCAGTCTGTGTATCGGATAGAAGTAAATATTTGTGCGAAGAATTGAAAGAGACAGAGGGAGTCTGTTATTATGATTTAGAAAAAATAGAGGAATTACCGCATATTGTGAAAGAATTATTACAGAATGAAAGCAGAAGGCAGGTAATTGTGGAAAAAGGAATCGAAAAAGTAAGGGAAAAGCATACATGGGAGAGCAGAGCAAAGCAGATTGTGGAATGGATTGAAAAGTAAGGTGATAATATGTAGAAATTGGAAGCTTTTTTTGTTATACTAGAAAGCGTGAAAAGGTTTGGAAAGGTATCAGGAATTACATGAAAAATAGAAATTTATATAGAATTATGATAACAGCTCTTTTGGGAATTAGTCTGCTGTCCGGCTGCAGCAATAAGAAGGCAGAAAATAAAGCGGCATATCGTGAACAGGGAATCCAATTTATGGAAAAGGGGGATTATGCTTCTGCAATTGCCAGTTTTGATGCTGCGTTAAAACAGGAAATTGGTACAGTGACAAAGGATGATTTAGATATTTGCTATTATAAAGCAGCAGCACAGAATGCATCCGGTGACACAGCGTCTGCTTTAGCTACATATAATGCGATTATTGATTTTGAGGAAGAAGCTTACGAAGCATATTATTTAAGGGGCTGTCTATACTGTAAGCAGGGGAATTTGGAGGCTGCGAAAGCTGATTTTGCAAATGCGGTAAAGTATTGTTCTTCGGATTATGAATTATATCTGAATATTTATGAGAATTTGATGGCAGCCGGAGAGGATGAAGCAGGAAAAGAGTATTTGAATAAGGGACTTGCCGTAAAGGGTGGTGCAGTAGTGGATTTGGAATACCGCGGACAGATTCATTATTTATTAGGAGAATATGATACGGCTGTTTTAGAATTAGAAGAGGCGGTTACAGCAGGAAGTACGAAAGCAAATTTATATTTGGGCAAGACCTATGATGCAATTGGTGAGGAGACTTTGGCAGAGGAATATTATAGGACCTATATTACTGCTGCGCCAACAGATGCAGAAGCTTTGAATGAATTAGGAGAAATCATGCTGGAAAGGGGATTATATAAAGAAGCAGTGTCTTATTTTGAACTGGCACGTGACTGTCAGGTGATTCCGAATAAGCGTGCACTGATGCACAATTTAATTGTAGCCTATGAGTTTAACGGCAATTTTGATAAAGCATGGGAGTTAGTGCAGGAATATGTAACCTTATTTCCAGAGGATGCAGAGGCGCAGAGAGAATATATCTTTTTAAAGAATCGCCAGATGAAGGATGAAACAGCAGAAGAGGTGCCTGAAGCTGAGTCAGAGACAGAAGTGACACAAACAACGGAAGATACCGAAGATACACAGGTGCCTGAAGCTGCACAGGAGTAGAAAATGGGAAAATTGGAGAACTGGAGAATTTCAGAAACATTTGCATTTCACTGGAAATGAACGTAAAAAATATGATTAAAGTGAGGAAATATGGCAGAATTATTTGATATTGAAGAGATAGAAGAGAAAGTCATTCTGGTTGGTGTAAGTGAGCAGGACGGAGATGATGCAGAGGATTCTGTGACAGAATTGGCGGAGCTTGTAAAGACGGCCGGAGCGACGGTTGTGGGAACGATGATTCAAAAGCGTGAAATGCGTCATCCGGGGACTTATATCGGAACCGGTAAAGTAGAAGAACTGGCAGAGCTGATTCAGACTTTGGGAGCAACGGGTATCGTATGTGACGATGAATTGACACCGGCTCAATTAAAGAATTTAGAAGATTTGCTGGATACAAAAGTAATGGACCGAACATTGGTTATTTTGGATATTTTTGCAGCCAGAGCCAGCACCAGTGAAGGTAAAATTCAAGTAGAGTTAGCGCAGTTAAAATATCGTTTAGGCAGATTAACCGGTCTTGGACGATCTATGTCACGTTTAGGCGGTGGTATTGGAACGAGAGGCCCTGGTGAAAAGAAGCTGGAAATGGACCGTCGTTTAATTAAGGACAGAATCGCTCAGTTAAACAGAGAGCTGAAGGAAGTGCGGCTGCACCGTGATGTGACCCGCTCTCAGAGAGAAAAAAATGGAAAGCCGGTGGCTGCGATTGTAGGATATACCAATGCAGGAAAGTCTACTTTATTAAATACGCTGACGGATGCAGGAGTATTAGAAGAGGATAAGCTGTTTGCAACCTTAGACCCGACAACGCGTGTACTGGAATTAAAGGGACGGCAGGAGATTTTATTAACAGATACAGTAGGATTTATCCGTAAGCTGCCGCACCATTTGATAGAGGCGTTTAAGAGTACATTAGAAGAAGCAAAATATGCAGATTATATTCTGCATGTCGTAGATGCCTCTAATCCGCAGATGGATAAACAGATGTACATTGTGTATGAAACACTTTATAATTTAGATGTGAAAAATAAAACGGTGATTACACTTTTTAATAAACAGGACGCCAGAACGGACAGAGAGCCATTGCATGATTTTAAAGCAGATTATACATTGGGGATTTCGGCAAAGCATGGTATTGGATTAGAAGAACTAAAGGATTTATTGTGTGAGATTCTGCGAGAAAATAAGGTACTGATAGAGCGTGTGATTCCTTATGATAAAGCAGGAATTATCCAACAGATTCGTAAATCAGGGGAATTGTTGGAAGAAGCGTATGAAGCAGATGGAATTCATATAAAAGCATATGTGCCAATGGAAGTATACGGCAGATTATAGAGAATGGAGAAGATACAATGAGCATACTGATTAAAAACGGACAAGTAATCAATCCGGCAACCAGAACCAACGAAGTACTGGATGTGCTGGTGGAAGAGGGAAAGGTTGTGAAAATGGAAGCAGCTATTTCCGAAGAGGCGGAAAGAGTGATTGATGCAGCAGGCTGCTATGTCATGCCGGGATTTATTGACTTGCATGTACATTTCAGAGATCCGGGTTTAGAGCATAAAGAGACAATCGAAACAGGTTCCAAAGCAGCGGCAGCAGGCGGTTATACCACAGTATTTGCGATGCCAAATACAAAACCGGTGGCAGACAATGCAGATGTTGTGAATTACGTTCATAATAAGGCAAACGCCGTTGGTTTGACAAATGTTTCACAAGTAGGAGCGATTACAAAGGGACAGACAGGTGCAGAGCTTTCGGATATCGAGGGAATGGCAGCAGCCGGAATCCTTACAATTAGTGAGGATGGAAAATCCGTTATGAATTCGCAGCTTTACAGAGAGGCGATGGAGCTTGCTGCAAAGTTAGATTTGACCGTTTTAGCTCACTGCGAAGATATTAATTTAGTAAATGGCGGTGTCGTAAACGCGGATGCACATTCGAAAGAATTAGGTTTAAGCGGTATTACCAATTCGGTAGAGGATGTGATTGTTGCAAGAGATATTATGTTAAGTAAAGATACAGGAGCAAAGCTTCATTTATGCCATTGTTCTACAAAGGATTCCGTTACTATGGTAAAAATGGCGAAGGAGGAAGGGCTTCGCGTAACAGCTGAGGTTTGCCCGCATCACTTTGTTCTGACTTCCGAAGATATTAAGAATCCGGAAGATACCGATTTTAAGATGAATCCGCCGCTTCGTACCAGAGAAGATGTAGAAGCATTAAAAGCAGGACTTCGGGATAACATTATGGATGTTATTGCGACTGACCATGCACCCCATACCTTTGAAGAAAAAAATACAACAATGAAAAAGGCTCCATTTGGAATTGTCGGTATTGAAACAGCAGCAGCTTTGACTTATAGTGAGCTGGTATTAGGAGGCTATTTGACTCCAATGCAGATGGCAGAAAAAATGAGCTATAATCCGGCAAAAGTGGTGGGAATCGATAAAGGTGATATTCAGCCGGGAAAAGAAGCAGATATTGTGATTTTTAATCCAAATGAAACATATGTAATTGATAAAAATGAATTTGCAAGTAAAGGAAAAAATACACCATTCCATGGCAGAGAAGTAACAGGCCGTGTTTGTATGACAATTTTGAATGGTAAGGTTGTGTACGAACGATAAGTTTTGAGGTGCTTGTCGCGTAATATAGATTGATATTGAGCAGAAAGGAAGCAGAGGCAATGCCAGAAAAATTTGAAGAAAATGCAAAAATCATTCGACAGGAAAAAATAGCAGAAGGAATTTACAGTTTGTGGCTTCGTACAGAAGACATTGCTGCGCATGCAAAAGCAGGACAGTTTGTATCTGTGTACTGCAACGATGGAAGCAGACTCCTTCCAAGACCAATCAGTATTTGTGAGATTAATAAAGAAGAAAAATCTCTTCGTTTGGTATATCGTGTGGCAGGTGATGGAACCGCAGAATTCAGTAAAATGAGCGAGGGAGAAAACCTTCGTATTTTAGGACCATTGGGAAATGGATTTCCATTGGGAGAAAAGAGCGCATTTTTAATCGGAGGCGGTATCGGAATTCCGCCAATGCTGCAGTTGGCAAAAGAGTTAAACTGCAAGAAACAGATTGTTGTGGGCTATCGCAATGATGAATTGTTTTTAGCAGATGAATTAAAACAGTATGGTGAAGTAATGATTGCAACAGAGGATGGCAGCGTAGGCACAAAGGGAAATGTATTAGATGCAATCCGAGCAAATGGATTGAAAGCAGATGTCATTTATGCCTGTGGACCGACTCCAATGCTTCGTGCATTAAAGCAGTATGCAGCTGAGAATGATATCGAATGCTGGATTTCTATGGAAGAACGTATGGCATGCGGTATCGGTGCATGTCTTGCCTGCGTATGTAAAACAAAGGAAAAAGATCATCATACAAATGTAAATAACAAACGTATCTGTAAAGAAGGTCCGGTATTTAGAGCAGAGGAGGTAGCAATTTAATGAATATGAAAGTTGATTTGTGTGGAGTGACTTTAAATAATCCGGTTATGACTGCTTCCGGCACTTTTGGCTCTGGCGCAGAATATTGTGAATTTGTAGACTTAAATAAATTAGGTGCAGTCGTAACAAAAGGTGTTGCAAATGTGCCATGGCCGGGAAATCCGACTCCAAGAGTAGCGGAAGTATATGGCGGTATTTTAAATTCAGTAGGGTTACAGAATCCGAGTATTGATGTGTTT
>CAYYZV010000042.1:0-5725 GCA_964476275.1 uncultured Roseburia sp. | reverse complement strand
ATTTGTAGAAAGAGATATTCCATTTTTAAAACAGTATGATACAAAGATTATTGTAAATGTATGTGGACATTCTACAGAGGAATATATTGCAGTAGTAGAACGTTTGCGTGACCAGCCGGTAGATTTATTAGAGATTAATATTTCCTGTCCAAACGTAAAAGAGGGTGGTATCGCTTTTGGTCAAGATCCAAAAGCAGTAGAAGCGATTACAAAAGAAATGAAAAAATATGCAGCACAGCCGGTTATTATGAAACTTTCTCCGAATGTAACAGATATTACTGAAATGGCAAGAGCAGCAGAAGCCGGCGGAGCAGATGGATTATCTTTGATTAATACCATTACCGGAATGAAAATTGATATTCACCGCCGAAATTTCGTATTGGCAAACCGTACCGGCGGTATGTCAGGTCCGGCGATTCATCCAGTGGCAGTGCGTATGGTATATCAGACTGCACAGGCTGTTAAACTTCCAATTATTGGAATGGGCGGTATTATGAATGCAGAAGATGCCATTGAAATGATTTTAGCAGGAGCAACTGCGGTATCTGTTGGTACAGCAAATTTTGCTAATCCAAAGGTGACAGAGCAGATTGTAGAAGGTATCAGAGATTACATGGAAATGTATCAGGTGGCTGATATCAAAGAACTGATAGGTGCAGTTCATGATCGTTAATTATGAAATGTTAAGGAGAGATGAGATATGGCAATTTTTAATAAAAAATCAAATTTAATACATTCGGTTTCTGAGATGAAAAATGTGGATTATTCGGCTAATCCGGATATTGCAGATATTTATAAACGTTTGTCAAAAGGACGGGAGCAGCTTGAGGCGGCTATGAGCAAAGTGATTGAAGCAGTCATGCAGATTAGCTCGTTAGATTTGGTATTGACACAGGATACAGACCGTTTACAGGATGTTGCAGGTCATGTAGACCATGCTACAACAATGATTTATCAGGCGGCAGAAGATTCTTCGGCAGTAGCAGGACAGGTTAATATGCAGCATGAAGATTTAACCCGGACAATTGTGGAAGCAGCAGAAGATACCAGTGAGGTACATAAAAAAATTGAATCCAGTCAGGAAGAACTTACAAATATTTATAATCTTTCTACAAAATCGATTGATGGTTCGAAAGAAATGCAGCAGGATATGGACGAATTGCTGGATGTTATTAATCATATGAATGAGGTGATTTCAGGAATTAATGCAATTTCATCTCAGACAAATCTGCTTGCATTAAATGCTTCGATTGAGGCAGCAAGAGCCGGAGAAGCCGGAAAAGGATTTGCAGTTGTTGCGGAAGAAATCCGTAAGTTAGCAGAAGAAACACAGAGCATGACAGCGAGCATGGGTGAGTTTGTTAATAAGGTGAAAAATGCTTCTCATAAGAGTTCAGAAAGTGTTACAAGTACAATTCAGGCACTGGGAACAGTAAATGAAAAGATTAAAAACGTATGGAAAATTAACAATGAAAATAAAGAGCATATATCGAGAGTAAACGATTCTATCAGTTCACTTGCTGCGGTAAGCGAAGAAATCAGCAGCTCTATGAATGAGATGGAAACACAGTCTGCAAATATTAAAAATCAGTGTTCAGAGTTGACAGAAAGTATTGGTGTATTGCAGACTGTTAGTTCAGAATTAAAGCAATCCACAAAACCGGTTATTCACATTGAAAAGGTACTATCAGAAGCTGCAAAACAGATGGGTGACATGACAGATGATATATTCTATCGTATGGAATACAAAGAGTTTGTTGGTTATATGGATCGTGCGATTAGTGCGCATCAGGCATGGCTTGCTAATTTAAAGAGAATGGTGGAAGAACAGACTATGATTCCATTGCAGTTTGATGCAACAAAATGCGGATTCGGACATTTTTACTATTCTATGACACCTAAGACACCGGAGATCCGTGCTATTTGGAAACAGGTAGAAGGAAAGCATAAAAAGTTCCATGAATTTGGTAAAGCAGCAAAAGATGCGATTATGAAAGAAGATTATGCATTGGCAAATCAGAAGTATCGCGAAGCTGAGAATTATTCAAAAGATTTGATTGCTGAGTTTAAAGAAATGAGAAGTATTGCAGAGAAGCTTGCCAGAGGTTAAAAAGGAGAGAAAATTTGCAGATTAAAAATGCAGAGGTTTTTACATTAGAGCGGGGATTTGCAGTAAAAGATGTTTATATTCAGGATGGATATTTTACAGAAGCAGGGAAGTATTCACAGGCAGAGGAAAAAGTACTCGATGGCAGTGGATGTTATTTGATTCCGGGTCTTGTGGATGTGCATTTTCATGGCTGCGTAGGAGAAGATTTTTCAGACGGGACCAGAGAAGGTTTAGAAGCGATTGGACGTTATGAATTAAAAAACGGAATCACTTCTATCTGTCCGGCATCGATGACGCTTTCGGAAGAGGTACTTTGTATAGCTGCTGCAAATGCTGCTGCATATGCAAAGAAGCACAATCAGCCGGGTAATGTGGAAAAAGTAAAGCCGGGTGCCAGGCTTTGTGGAATACATCTGGAAGGACCATTCATTTCCGCAGAGAAAAAGGGTGCGCAGAATCCAAAATATATTCAGAAACCGGATATCAATATGTTTTATCGGATACAGGAGGCTGGCGAAGGGCTTGTAAAGCTGATCACTCTGGCACCAGAAGAAGAGGGAACAGAAGATTTTCTGAAAGAGCTGGCAGATAAGGTGCATATTTCAGTGGGCCATACAGCAAGTGATTATGAAACTGCATATCGTGCTTTTGAAATGGGTGCAGATCATGTAACACACTTTTTTAACGGTATGTCAGGGTTTTCACATCGGGCACCGGGCGTATTTGGTGCTTCCTATGATGCAAAGCATGTAATGACAGAGTTAATCTGTGATGGTGTTCATGTTGATGCTTCTGCAGTTCGTGTGATGTTCGGATTATTTGGTGAAGAACGCATCGTATTAATCAGTGACAGCATCAGAGCGGCGGGAATGCCGGATGGAGCATATACGTTAGGCGGACTTCCGGTTACACTAAATGGAAAGCTGGCTGTTTTAGAGGATGGTACGATTGCGGGTTCTGCAGCGAATCTGATGGATTGTGTGAGAACAGCGGTGAGGATGGGAATCCCATTGGAAACAGCAGTACGCGCAGCAGCTTATAATGCGGCAAAATCTATCGGAGAAGAAAAGGTACGCGGCAGTATTGAAGCAGGAAAATATGGAGACTGTGTGCTTTTGCGAAAAGAGGATTTGTCGATTCAGGCAGTTATTTTAGGCGGAATTCTTGTGGAATAGCTGTTATGAGTTTAAAAGAGGAAAGCCCCCTTGTGGGGCTTTCCGCATGTTTAGATATGTACTTTAACTACACATTTTTTAATTGTGCCATTTTTGGAAGTGGCGATTCCTGGCTTGTGTGGTTCTTCTGCCATAATAATAAGAAAATTGCCAGGTCCCATTGTGCATTCAGTCAGAGTATTACATTTCACGAAAGTAATATCATCTTTTGGATTTGCTTCTAAAATATCCATATGGCTGCTGTCTCCAATATCGATACGCTCTGCTCCAAAAATATCAAGCTGGATATCGATATAGCGTTCGTGAATTTCAAAACGTTTTTCTTCCAAAGGATCAGGATGTATCATCGAAACTGTTACATATATCTGATCACCGGAAATTGAGGTTTTACCAAGTGGGAGCTCATTCAAGTCATGTTCGGCGATGTAGCGGAGAGCTGTGTCTAAGTTAGGTGAAAATCCCAAGTAGCGTTTAGCATTTGATAATTTGTCGTAAATCATAAAACTTTTCCCTCCCTTATGAAGTATCTGTATTGGAGAGGTTACAGATACCTTTTTTTTATTATATCATTTTATCCTGAAACTGTCATTAAAAGTAGAACGAAAAAAGTACAAGATATATGAAAAAAGTAACTATTCAATAACCGGAATGGTAAAGTTTTGTAAAACCTGAACCAAACGAGGATGTTTGACAACAAAGTGTATGGAAGGTGATTTGATTTTTGAATTGGTAAAAGCTGACAGTTCTTTCATATTAAGATTAAGCAGGTTATACAGTGTATTAAAATTGTGTATAAATTTTTCATAGTCCTTTGATTTGGATAGAAGAACTTTTTCAAAGGAAGCCATAATATTTTGTTCAGACAGGTGTTCAATCTGTCTGTCAGCTGCAATAGCAGCTAAAGCTTTTACAAGTGCTGCTAAAGTATCCGAATCGGACTGAGGTTCCCGTTCCCCGCTTCGATAGCGGCTGATAACAGAAGAGGATATACCTGACAGTTCGGATAACTCTTTTCCGGTGCAGTTTAAGGTGCGTATATAGTCATTTAATAATTCACTAAATTTTATTTAAAAACTCCTTTCGTCATAAATCCACAATAATTATATCAAAAGAAAAGGGGGCTTGTGTGATGTTTTTTAATGTTTTTTTCTCTGGTAATGGGAAATTTTAAAGTACAGGTAGAGGCATCTCAGGAAGTAACCTATACGGTGGATTTTGGGACAGGTTCGTGGACAGTAGGAGATGTGACGGTAACGTCGGATAAAACCGGAACACAGACTCTTTCAGAAATCCGTGAGCACAAAGAGGCGGATGGATTAATACGACAGATGCGGCAAAGAATGCCTGCGATACTGATTTAAGTGAGACATCAGCCGATTTAATCAGCAAGATATTTACAGAAGCAGAAATGGCACGAATCGAAGCCGGTGAACAGCCGAAGGTTTTTATCAATGCTTCAGTGATACCTGTTTCACCTAAGACGGGAGAGGCGAGCAATGTATCTATGTGGATAATTCTTATGCTTGCAGGCGCAGCAGGATTGGTTATGAAAAAACGTATGAACGAAATATAATAAGTAAAAATCAAGTATTGCTTTTGTTAAGTGATACTTGATTTTTTTGTTCATATTTAGTATGGTCTGCTTTTCTTTCCTGAAAATTCGTTTATAATAGAGGTGGAGCTGTGAAAATATGGAATGATTATAAATTCTAAGGGAGGCGGCTGTATGAAGGGCATACAAATGAGAGAAGCGGTAAAGAGGTTTATCAGGGAGCATAAAAAAAGAAGCAGTATACAAAGACGGCTCAGACAGGAAATGCCGCCGGTGATAGATTTTGAAGAACCATTATCCGATCGTTTGTTCCATGAGGAGAGAATGTACACCTATGTGGAAACTTATGCAAAAAAGAAAGAACTAACACAAACCTTAACCGTGCTGCCTTATGCAAGGGAACTTCACAAGGGGCAGTTCCGTAAAGGGAAAGAAAATGTGCCTTATATTTATCATCCGATTTTAATGGCCTGCCATGCGCTGGCACTGGGACTTGATAATGATGACCTGATTTCGGCAGTCATACTGCATGACGTATGTGAGGACTGCGGAATTGCGATAGAGGATCTTCCTGTAAATGATATTACCAAAGAAGCAGTCAGACTTGTTACCAAGGATAAAAGTAAGGATACAAAAAAATATTATGAGGATATTTCAAAGAACTGGATTGCAACGATGGTAAAACTATTGGACAGATGCAATAATATATCGGGAATGGCAACCGGATTTTCAAAGGAAAAAATGATTGAATATATCAATGAGACTGAAAAATATATTTATCCATTACTGCGGATTGCAAAAAAGCGGTATTTCAGATATTCGAATCAGGTATTTTTGATTAAATATCATATGACAAGCGTGGTTGCGACATTGAAGCACCAGTTTGTT
>CAYYZV010000041.1:0-15184 GCA_964476275.1 uncultured Roseburia sp. | reverse complement strand
GAATGGCAAAGTCATCCTATGATGCAAGTAATATATCGGTTTTAGAGGGATTAGAAGCAGTACGGAAAAGACCGGGTATGTACATTGGAAGTGTTTCGAGAAAAGGTTTGAATCACTTGATATACGAAATTGTAGATAACGCAGTGGACGAGCATTTAGCGGGGGCCTGTGATACCATTTTTGTAACGTTAGAGGCAGATGGTTCCTGTACCGTAGAGGATAATGGCCGAGGTGTACCAGTTGGAATGCACGCAAAAGGTGTATCAGCTGCACGATTGGTTTATACGACTTTACATGCAGGCGGTAAGTTTGACGATTCTGCGTATAAGACCAGCGGAGGTCTGCATGGAGTGGGTTCTTCGGTTGTAAACGCGCTTTCTGTGTATATGGATGTGCAGATTAGCAGAGAAGGTTATATTCATCACGATCGTTATGAAAGAGGTGTTCCGGTTATCGAGTTAGAGGAAGGATTGCTTCCTAAAATTGGAAAAACCAGAAAAACTGGTACAAAAGTGAATTTCCTTCCGGATCCGGAAATTTTTGAAAAAACCAGATTTAAAGAAGATGAAGTAAAAAGCCGTATGCACGAAACGGCATATTTGAATCCGAAGCTTACAATTATTTATGAAGATCGCCGCGGAGATGAAGTGGAGCGTATCACATACCATGAAGAAGAAGGAATTAAGGGATTTGTAAAGGACATTAATAAAAATCATGAAACGCTGCATGATGTGGTTCATTTTAAAGGAATGAGCGAAGGAATTGAGATTGAAGCGGCGTTTCAGTATACGAATGAATTTCATGAGAATATTTTAGGATTTTGTAATAATATTTTTAATGCAGAGGGCGGTGCCCATATTACTGGATTTAAAACGGTATTTACAACCGTCATTAATAGTTATGCAAGAGAATTGGGAATTTTAAAGGAAAAGGATGCGAATTTTACCGGAGCAGACGTGCGAAACGGCATGACAGCAGTAATTTCGATTAAGCATCCGGACCCAAGATTTGAAGGACAGACGAAAACAAAGCTGGATAATCAGGATGCTTCCCGTGCCACAGCAAAAGTGACCGGAGATGAAATCCAGCTTTTCTTTGATAAAAATTTAGAAACTTTAAAAACAGTGATTTCCTGTGCAGAAAAAGCAGCCAAGATTCGTAAATCAGAAGAAAAGGCGAAGACAAATCTTTTGACAAAGCAGAAGTTTTCGTTTGATTCGAATGGTAAACTGGCAAACTGTGAAAGCAGAGATCCATCTATTTGTGAAATTTTTATTGTAGAGGGTGATTCAGCGGGAGGTTCTGCAAAGACAGCAAGAGATCGTAATTTTCAGGCGATTCTGCCGATTCGCGGTAAAATTTTGAATGTAGAAAAGGCCAGCATTGATAAGGTGCTTGCCAATGCAGAAATTAAGACAATGATTAATGCATTTGGCTGTGGATTTTCAGAAGGCTATGGAAATGATTTTGATATCAGCAAGCTTCGTTACGATAAAATTATTATTATGGCGGATGCGGATGTAGATGGTGCACATATTTCTACACTGCTTTTGACCTTATTCTACCGCTTTATGCCGGAATTGATTTACGAGGGACATGTATATGTAGCTATGCCGCCATTATATAAGGCGATTCCGTCAAAGGGCGAAGAAGAATATCTGTATGATGATGCGGCATTAGAGCGTTACCGTAAGACCCATAAGGGCAGCTTTACCTTACAGCGTTATAAAGGTTTGGGTGAAATGGATGCAGAGCAGCTGTGGGAAACAACCCTGGATCCGGAGCGCCGTTTATTAAAGCGTATCGAAATTGAAGATGGACGTATGGCATCTGACATCACAGAGCTTTTAATGGGCAATGACGTACCGCCCCGCAGAGCGTTCATCTATGAGCATGCGCACGACGCAATGTTAGATGTTTAAAGCTATATAAAACATGCATAGCATCATGATATGACGCAATGTTAGATATTTGGAATTTAGGAGAGATATAAATGAGACAGGAAGAGCAAATCATCCGTACCGAGTATTCGGAACTGATGCAGAAATCTTATATCGATTATGCGATGAGCGTTATTATCGCCCGTGCGCTGCCTGATGTTAGAGATGGCTTGAAACCGGTTCAGAGACGTACCTTGTACGATATGTATGAGCTGGGAATCCGATATGATAAGCCTTATAGAAAATGTGCCCGTATTGTAGGTGATACCATGGGTAAATATCATCCGCATGGGGACAGTTCGATTTATGAAGCACTGGTCGTTATGGCACAGGATTTTAAGAAGGAGCTGCCATTAGTGGATGGGCATGGTAACTTCGGTTCCATTGAAGGGGATGGGGCTGCTGCTATGCGATACACAGAGGCGAGACTGCAGAAAATTACGCAGGAGGCCTTTCTGGCAGACTTGGATAAAGATGTAGTAGACTTTGTGCCGAACTTTGATGAAACGGAAAAAGAACCTGCTGTATTGCCGGTTAAAATACCGAATTTATTAGTAAATGGTTCGGAAGGTATTGCAGTTGGTATGGTAACCAGCACACCGCCGCATAATTTAGGCGAAGTAATCGATGGAGTGATTGCATACATCAAGAATCCGGATATTAATACAGAGCAGATGATGCAGTATATTCCGGGACCGGATTTTCCAACCGGCGGTATTATTGCAAATAAAGATGAATTAATGGCGATTTATGCGACCGGACAGGGAAAAATCAAGATTCGCGGCAAGGTAGAAGTGGAAAAAGTCAAGGGCGGAAAGGAAAAGCTTGTGATTACAGAGATTCCATATACCATGATTGGTGCGAATATTGGTAAGTTTTTAAATGATGTATACAGCTTGGTAGAAACGAAAAAAACCAACGATATTGTGGATATTACGAATCAGTCTTCAAAAGAAGGAATCCGTATCGTAATAGAACTGCGAAAGGGAGCAGATGCTCAGAAACTGATTAATCTTTTATACAAAAAAACAAAATTAGAAGATACCTTTGGTGTGAATATGCTGGCAGTGGCAGACGGCAGACCGGAAACATTAGGCGTGGTTCCGATTATCCGCCATCATGTGAACTTCCAGTATGAGCTGGCAACCAGAAAGTACACAACCTTACTTAAAAAAGAACAGGATAAGAAGGAGATTCAGGAAGGCCTGATAAAGGCCTGTGATGTCATCGACCTGATTATTGAAATTTTAAGA
Organism: uncultured Roseburia sp.; assembly: GCA_964476275.1. GTDB lineage: Bacteria > Bacillota > Clostridia > Lachnospirales > Lachnospiraceae > Roseburia. Next base: position 11,991 of record CAYYZV010000041.1, on the reverse strand, counting down.
GGCAGTACAAACGTGCGGGATGCCAGAGCCTGTTTACAGGATGGTATTACGGATAATATCAAATTTAAGTCAGCAGCCTCGAAAAAGGATGCAGCAAAGCTTCGTTTTACGGAACGTCAGACAACTGCTATTTTAGAAATGCGTTTACAGAAGTTAATCGGATTGGAAATAGAAGCTTTGATGAAAGAACATGAAGAGACATTAAAGAATATCGCATTATATGAAGATATTTTAGGAAGCCGTGCTTCTATGGCAAAGGTTATCATCAAAGAACTGCAGCGATATAAAAAAGAATATGCAAGAGAGCGCAGAACCGTCATTGATAATCTGGAAGCGGTTGTAGTAGAAGAAAAGAAGATCGAAGAGATGGATGTGGTATTTTTAATGGATCGTTTCGGCTATGCCAAGACGATAGATACCAGTATCTATGAACGTAATAAGGAAACTGTAGACTCAGAAAATCGCTGTGTGCTGATTTGTAAGAATACCGATAAGATTTGTATTTTTACTAATAAGGGTCAGATGCATTTATTAAAAGTACTGGATTTGCCGTATGGAAAGCTGCGCGATAAAGGAACTCCAATTGATAATGTAAGTAATTATAACAGCAGTGAGGAACATTTTATTTATTTATGCAATTTAGAAGCAGTAAAGAGTACGAAGCTTTTATTTGCTACGAAAGCTTCTATGTTAAAGATTGTGGACGGTACAGAATTTGATGTAGCAAAACGCACGACAGCAGCAACGAAGCTGAAAGATGAAGACGAACTGTTGTTTGTATCTGCGGTTTCCGGAAATGAGACCATTGTTATGCAGTCAGGAAAGGATATGTTTCTGCGAATTGAGGTGGCAGATATTTCAGAGCAGAAAAAAGCAGCTTCTGGTGTTCGTGGAATGAAGCTGGAAAAGGGAGATATTCTGACGAATGTTTACTTATTGCCGCCGGGAGCCAGTCAGGAGGTAGAGGTAAAAGGAAAGAAATATGAATTAAATCGTATTCATATCGGAAATAGAGACACGAAGGGAACCAGAAAGTAAGCAAACATGACTTATGAAGAAGCAAGATTATATATAGAAAAAGTCAGCCGGACCGGCAGTATTTTAGGCTTAGAGAGCATTCAGAAGCTGATGCAGGAGCTTGACCACGTGCAGGAAGAGCTGCGTGTAATTCATATTGGAGGTACGAATGGAAAGGGTTCCACGGGTGCTTTTATTGAAGCTATTTTGATGGAAGCAGGCTATAAGGTGGGAAGATATACATCTCCGGCAGTATTTGAACCATTTGAGGTGTGGAGAATTAATCAGAAAAACATAACATTGGTGGATTATCTTTCCTGCCTCGATACGGTAAAAGCAGCCTGTGAACGAATGTTAAAAAAGGGTATGGCACAGCCTACCGTATTTGAGGTAGAGACGGCTTTGGCATTTGTTCATTTTTATAGAGAAAAGTGTGACTATGTTTTATTAGAAGTAGGAATGGGCGGTGAGACGGATGCGACGAATCTGATTACAAAACCGGTCTGTTCGGTGCTTACTTCTATCAGTATGGACCATATGCAGTTTTTAGGAAACAGCTTAGAGGAGATTGCAAGTGTAAAAGCGGGTATTATAAAAGATGGCTGTGCGGTTGTGACCGGAAGTATGCAAAAACCAGAGGTTATGCAGATAATCAAAGAAACAGCAAAACGAAAACAGGCCAAGCTTTTTACAGCGGATATGGGATTGGTGAAAGAGGTACAGTATTCATTAAGCGGCATGACTTACCAGCATGAAGAATTGGGAAGTGTGGAATTAAAAGTATCAGGCACATATCAGCTGGAAAATTCAAATCTTGCAATTACTGTATGCAAAGAAGTGCTGAATTTACCGGAGGAAACAGTGAAAGCCGGTTTGAAAAAGGCCTATTGGCCGGGGAGATTTGAAGTGATTTCAAAAAAACCATTGGTGATTCTGGACGGTGCACATAATGAAGATGCGGCAGAAAAATTGTCCCAAACTTTACAAAAGCATTTTACAAACGGCAGGATTACTTATATAATAGGGGTACTTGCAGATAAAGCACATGGGAAAATGTTAAAATGTCTGCTGCCGCTTGCCGAATCTGTTTATACGGTTACACCGCCTAACAAACGTGCGCTGGATGGGAAGGTTTTGGCACAGGAGGCAGAATGTCTTGGAAAAAAAGCAGTATTCTGTGAAAACATGAAAGAAGCAGCAGATTTCGCATTGAAGGAAGTAAGAGCCGGAAAAATAGATGCAATTGTGGCGTTTGGATCGCTTTCCTATTTATCTGACTTAAAAGCAGAGATAATTTCTGCATTAAGATAAAATTGTATGTAACTATGAAGCACGGGATAGCTGCGATTGAATATAGAAACGAGAGGAAACCATGGACAAGAATAAGATTGAACAGGGTGTTAGATTAATATTAGAGGGTATTGGAGAGAATCCGGACAGAGAAGGGCTGTTAGAGACACCAGATCGGATTGCCCGGATGTATGAAGAGATTTTTGCCGGTTTGGGTCAGGACGCTAGTGAACCTTTATCAAAAACCTTTACTGCTCAGAATAATGAAATGATTATCGAAAAAGATATTGTCTTTTATTCTACCTGTGAGCATCACTTTATGCCTTTTTATGGAAAAGCGCATGTAGCGTACATTCCGGACGGAAAGGTAGTAGGCTTAAGCAAGCTTGCCAGAACTGTGGAGGTTTATGCAAAGCGTCCACAGCTTCAGGAACAGCTGACAGCGCAGATTGCGGATGCGTTAATGGAATATTTAAAGCCGCAGGGAGCGATGGTTATGATTGAGGCAGAGCATACCTGTATGACAATGCGAGGTGTGAAAAAACCGGGAAGCAAGACAGTAACCTTTGTATGCAGAGGGGCATTTGAGGAAAGTGAGAAGCTGCAAAATCAGTTTTTTCATCTTGTAAAGTAGTGGAGGAATTGTTTGTTTGAGAATAGGAAAGAAACAATTTGACTGCGGTCAAAAAACATATATTATGGGAATCCTGAATGTGACACCGGATTCCTTTTCAGACGGTGGGAGCTTTTATCATGTGGACAATGCGTTAAAACATGCAGAGGATATGGTGAAAAAAGGCGCCCACATTCTCGATATTGGGGGAGAATCCACAAGACCCGGATATACCAGAATATCGGAGGAAGAAGAAATTGAACGAATTGTACCAATTATTTCTGCAATTAAAAAAAATATAGAGGTTCCGATATCAGTAGATACGTATAAGAGCAGGGTCGCAGAAGCTGCTATTTTGGCAGGTGCGGACTTGATCAATGATATTTGGGGACTGAAACAGGAAGCAGCTATGGCAGAAGTGATTGCAAAGTATCAGGTGCCATGCTGTCTAATGCATAACCGGAAGGAGCAGAATTATCAGGATTTTTTGAATGATGTACTGGCAGATTTGCAGGAGTCGATAGAGATAGCAGAAAAGACAGGAATTTCGAAAGATAAGATTATTTTAGATCCGGGGGTAGGATTTGCGAAAACCTATGAACAGAATCTTGAGATTATCTGCCGGATGGGAGAACTTAAAAAGCTCGGCTGTCCTGTTTTGCTTGGGACTTCGCGAAAGTCTGTGATAGGATTAACCTTGGATTTACCTGTGGAAGAACGGTTAGAAGGGACGCTGGCTACAACAGTTATGGCAGTGGAACAGGGATGCAGCTTTGTACGGGTGCATGATGTATTAGAAAATGCCAGAGCGATTCAGATGACAGAGGCGATTTTAAAAAAGGGAAGAAAGTATAATGGATAAAATTACGATTACGGGATTAAAGGTATTTGCACATCATGGTGTGTTTCCGGAGGAGACAAAAAACGGGCAGGATTTTTATGTAAATGCTGTACTTTATCTGGACTGCAGACCGGCCGGATTAAGCGATGATTTGACGAAGTCTGTGCACTATGGTGAAGTGAGTCATTTTATAACAAAATATTTGCAGGAGCACACTTGTCAGTTAATAGAGACAGCTTCGGAACAGACGGTAAAGGCATTGTTACAGGAGTTTCCGCTGATTCAGAGGATAAAATTCGAGCTGTGCAAGCCACATGCTCCAATTGGTCTGCCATTTGAAGATGTGTCTGTGACGATAGAAAGAGGCTGGCACACCGTTTATGTGGCATTGGGTTCGAATATGGGAGAGAAGGAATCTTATATTGAAAAAGGGCTTGCTGAATTAAAGGAATATCCGGAAATTTTGGTGGAAAAGGTTTCCGATTTGATTGTAACCAAGCCATACGGCGGTGTGGAGCAGGATGATTTTGTGAATGGTGCGGTGAAGCTTCGTACACTCTTTACTCCACATGAATTGTTGGACGTGTTACACGTGGTCGAAAAGCATGCCAATCGGGAACGTTTGATCCATTGGGGACCAAGAACACTGGATTTGGATATTATTTTCTATGATGATTTGGTATTTGAGGATGATGATTTGATAATTCCGCATGTGGATATGGCAAATCGGGATTTCGTGTTAAAACCATTATTGGATTTATGCCCAAATAAGCGTCATCCGATTTTAGGACAAACAATAACTCAGTTATATGGGAAGCTGGAAGTACGCTGAGGCAGAAATATTTTAGAGAAGGTTTTATGAAAAGGGAGTGAAAGATCCAATTGAAAAAGACAACGTATCATATTTGGGATGTGTTATATCCGATTCTGCTTTATTATGTGATTTCAGGAATTGTGTTTTTTGCCCTTACTATGATTTTAGGCAGTAAACAGGAAATTTATATGATAAAGCAGTTAATAAGCTCAGGAGCTGCGATTCCATTTTTAGCGGCTTTGTGGAAACAGGAAAGTGGATTTAGAGAGCTATCAGACACTTGCTGTCGGGTAGCGAAAGAACATGATTCAGGAGTTGATTTCTGCTTCGCGAAGCGAATTTTTATGCAGAAATCAATAAGTTACAGTGTAAACAGTAACTTATATGGAAAAAGACAGGAGTCTATTGGAAAGCGGGCAGGTCAGATTGGTCTGTCGTGCGTGACTGTAGGAAGTTTTGGCATGGCATTGAATAATTTTATTGCTATGACGCCTTTGATGCAGGTTTCTAACGGATTTCAGACAGCAAATGAGAATTTCTTTGCAGGAACGATGATTATGGAGATTTTGGCATCCTGCGTGGTTGTGCCCATTGCCGAGGAATTATTGTTCCGCGGTGTTGTGCAGAAACGCTGTACGATGATGGCAGGAGAAAAAGCAGGGGTTTTATTTTCTGCGCTGTTATTTGGCATTATACACGTAAATTTGGTGCAGTTTTTATATGCAGCATTGATAGGACTTGTACTGGGAGCCATTGTGCAAAAGACAGGTAAGGTTTCACTGGCAGTCTGGGGACATGCGGCAGCGAATCTGATTGCCATTGTGAGGGCAGAGACAGGAGTGTTTGACTTTTCTTACCAGCCGGATTTGGCAGGAATCGGTTTTTCGGTTTTGTTGGTTTGTGTAGGAGTGGCAGGTGGATGGTTTCTTTGGAAATCGGAAACGCTTGTTTTATTAAGGGAACAGCAACAAATTGAAAAAGGAAGTTTGCTATAGTTATTTGTAGCGAACTTCCTTTTTGCGTGTTTTGAATTACTGAGATATCATTTCTCCCGAAACAGCTCTGCAATTTGTTCTGCTGTTACCATAATAGTACTCAGTTTACTGATTCTTTGCTGTCGAAAGCATAAGTTTAATTCGGTTTAACTGATTTACTTCACTTGCGCCAGGATCGTAGTCGATAGCCACGATATTGGACTGTGGATAGCGGTGCCGCAGTTCTTTGATAACACCTTTGCCGACTACGTGGTTTGGCAGACAGGCAAAAGGCTGTGTACATACAATATTTGGTGTTCCGGTATGAATTAGTTCTAACATTTCTCCGGTTAAAAACCATCCTTCACCGGTCTGATTACCGATGGAAACAATATCGTTTGCATATTCTGCCAGTGTATCGATATGAGCAGGCGGCACAAAGTGTTTACTCTTTTCAAATTCTTTGCGGGCAGCAGAGCGCAGCCATTCAAAGAAATAAATACCAAGCCTGCCGTTTCGTTTTGATTTTAAGCTTTTTCCAAGGTTATCTGCCTGGAATCCGCTGTTAAAGAAACAGTAGAGTAAAAAGTCTGTCAAATCAGGAATAACTGCTTCAGCGCCTTCTGCTTCCAGTAAATCTGCCAGATAGTTATTGGCAGCAGGATGGAATTTTACAAGAATTTCTCCTACAATACCAACACGTGGTTTTTTCACGTCCAGACGTTCAACGTTATCAAAATCGCGAATGATATCACGGCACATCTTTTTGTACTGCCCATGAGATAGAACTTTATCCTGAGAAACAAAATCAATTACTTTTTTCTTCCATTTTTCGTGAAGGGCATTTGTAGTACCGGCTACTGCCTCATATGGGCGGGTAGCATAAACGCAGCGCAGGAAAATATCACCAAATTCTAAGGCATATAAAGCGTGCTGAATCAAAGCTGGTGTAAACGTAAAGCCTGGATTTTTCTCAAAACCACTGAGATTAAGAGAAATAACAGGTACATTTGGATAGCCTGCTTTTTCCAATGCTCGGCGTAAAAATCCAATATAGTTGCTTGCTCGGCAGCCGCCGCCGGTCTGTGTAATAATAATAGCTGTTTTGTCCATATCATACTTGCCGGATTGTACAGCAGACATAAGCTGTCCAATGACAATCAAAGATGGATAGCAGGCATCATTATTTACAAAGCGAAGGCCGACATCGACGCATTCTCTGGCTGGAATATCCGGTACTACAATGTTGTAGCCTGCGGCTTTAAAAGCCGGTTCTAACAATTCAAAATGAATTGGTGACATCTGCGGGCAGAGAATGGTATAAGTCTTTTTCATTTCTTCCGTAAATACAACACGTTCATAATTAGCCGGAACAATTGTGCGTTTTGCATTTTTTTTCTTGCGCACACGAACAGCGGCAAGTAAAGAACGAATACGGATACGTGCAGCACCGAGGTTATTTACTTCATCGATTTTTAAACAGGTATAAACCTTGCCGGATTTTGTCAAAATATCATTTACAGCATCAGTTGTAACTGCATCTAAGCCGCAGCCAAAGGAATTTAACTGAATTAAATCCAAATCATCTCTGGTTTTAACATAATTTGCCGCAGCATAGAGGCGGGAATGATACATCCACTGATCCATAACGATTAAGGGACGTTCCACTTCCTGTAAATGAGAAATCGAATCTTCTGTTAAAACTGCTATATTGTAAGAATTAAGCAGTTCAGGAATGCCATGATTGATTTCCGGGTCTACATGGTATGGACGGCCTGCAAGGACAATACCATGAATGTTATGTTCTTCTATGTATTTTAAGGCTTCTTCGCCTTTTTGCTGCATTTCCATGCGCACAACTGCCAATTCCTTCCAGCCCTCCGATACTGCATCGCGGACTTCTGCTTCACTGATACCAGGAAAATCCTGACTGCAGAAGGTTTTAATCAGCTGGGAAGAAAGGGTTTCTTCGCTTGCAAAGGACATAAAAGGATTGAAAAACTTCATTTGTCCGGAAGTGATTTCTTCTACATTATTTTTGATGTTTTCTGCATAAGAAGTAACAATTGGACAGTTGTAGTGGTTATTCGAATCCGGAAATTCATTTCGCTCATATGGAATACAAGGATAAAAAATGAAATCCACATTTTGGTGAATCAGCCATGCTACGTGGCCATGAGCTAATTTTGCCGGATAGCATTCTGATTCCGAAGGAATACTGTCAATTCCCATTTCATAAATCTTTCTGGTAGAGGCTGGAGAAAGTACCACAGAAAATCCCAGTTTCTGGAAGAAAACTGCCCAAAATGGATAATTTTCATACATATTCAAAACCCTAGGCAGGCCTACCGTTCCACGGTGCGCTTCCTTTTTAGAGAGCGGCTTATAATCAAATAAACGCTGATTTTTGTAAGCATAAAGATTTGGAATATCTTTTGTGGTATTTTCTTTTCCAAGTCCTCTTTCACAGCGGTTTCCGGTAATAAAAGAACGATTGCCTGAAAAACGGTTTATGGTAAGAAGACAGTGGTTGGTACAGCCCTTGCATCTGGTAAGTTTTGTGTCAAAGGTCAGATTCTCTAAGTCTTTTGGGCCAAGCATTGAGGTCTGATAATCTTTTTCATGCCGTTCTTTTGCAATAAGAGCTGCACCGAAAGCACCCATGATACCAGCTATATCAGGGCGGATACATTCGCAGCCGGAAATTTTTTCAAAACTGCGTAAAACAGCATCATTGTAGAAAGTGCCGCCTTGCACTACCACATTGTTTCCGAGATCTTTTGCATCAGACAGCTTAATTACCTTAAACAGGGCATTTTTAATAACCGAATAAGCCAGACCTGCTGAAATGTCAGCAACAGAAGCTCCTTCTTTTTGTGCCTGCTTTACTTTTGAATTCATAAAAACGGTACAACGGGTACCCAAATCAATTGGATTCCCCGCAAAAAGAGCTTCTTTTGCAAAATCCTGTACTGAAAAATTTAAGGATTTTGCAAAGGTTTCAATGAAAGAGCCGCAGCCGGAAGAACAGGCTTCGTTTAACTGTACACTTTCAATGGTCTGATTTTTAATTTTGATACATTTCATATCCTGGCCGCCAATGTCTAAGATGCAGTCGACATTTGGATTGAAGAATGCAGCAGCAGTGTAGTGTGCTACCGTTTCAACCTCTCCTTCATCCAGCATAAGAGCGGCTTTCAGAAGAGCCTCTCCGTATCCGGTAGAGCAGGAATGGACAATGCGGGCATCTTTTGGCAGTTTGCTGTAGATTTCTTTTAATGAAGCAAGTGCAGTGGCAAGAGGACTGCCATTGTTGCTGCTATAAAAGGAGTACAGCAGGGAGCCGTCTTCGCCAACCAATGCAATTTTGGTGGTAGTAGAGCCGGCATCAATACCAAGATAACAGTTTCCATGGTAAGTGCTTAGATCAGAAGCGGCAACGTTATGGCTATTGTGGCGGGCAGAAAATTCCGCGTATTCTGCTTCATCGGCAAAAAGCGGTTCTAAACGTGCAACTTCAAATTCCATTTGAATACCAGAGGAAAGCTGTGTATGTAAGGTTTTTAAGGTGGTTGTCTCATCTTCTTTATAATTTAGTGCAGAGCCGATGGCTGCAAAAAGATGAGAATTGTCCGGCGTAATTGCATGTTCCTTGTCTAAATGCAGGGTACGGATAAATGCTGCTTTTAATTCTGATAAAAAGTGCAGCGGACCGCCTAAGAAAGCGACATGTCCGCGAATTGGCTTTCCGCATGCCAATCCACTGATGGTCTGATTTACAACTGCCTGAAAAATAGAAGCAGATAAATCTTCTCTGGTAGCGCCCTCGTTAATAAGCGGCTGAATATCCGTTTTTGCAAAAACACCGCAGCGGGCAGCAATCGGATAGATTGCTTTATATTTTTTTGCGTATTCATTTAATCCGGTGGCATCCGTTTGAATCAGAGAAGCCATCTGGTCAATGAAGGAACCTGTTCCGCCGGCACAGATACCGTTCATACGCTGTTCTACATTGCCGCCTTCAAAATAAATAATTTTGGCATCCTCGCCTCCGAGCTCTATCGCGACATCTGTTTGAGGTGCATAGTGCTTTAAAGCAGTGGAAACGGCAATTACCTCTTGTACAAAAGGTATGTTTAAATGTCTGGCAAGTGTAAGCCCGCCAGAACCGGTGATGACTGGTGCAATTTTCAAATCACCGTATTTTTGGAATGCTTTATCAACTAAAGCCATAAGTGTTTCCTGAATATTGGCAAAATGCCTTTCATAATCAGAAAATAATAGGCTGCCTTTATCATCCAAGAGTGACACTTTGACAGTCGTGGAACCAATGTCGATTCCAAGTTTATATAATCTTTCGTTTGTCATATAGGATCTCCCGTATTTAGAATGTGTAAAAATCAGGCTGTTACTACCTATTTAAAAAATATTTGTCGCAATACAAGAAATTCTAATCCTAAGTGAGAAGAAAATCAATGTGCAAATTACAAAAAAATATAAACTTTTTATGAAGTGAAGGTGGCTTCGTTGACAAAGAATCTTTAGACAGCTATACTTTACTTGTTGTAAAATTAAGGTAACAATCAATATATTTTAAGAAAGAGAGAAGAAAGATGAATTGGTTAAATAAATTACAGCGGAAATATGGACGGTTTGCAATTCCGAATCTGATTGTGTGGCTGATAGGGGCTTATGGAATCGGTTTTGTATTAAACATGATGTATCCGGAAGCGGTATCGTTTTTAAGCTTTAATCCATATCTGATTTGCCACGGGCAGATTTGGCGTCTGGTGACATGGATTTTTCAGCCGGTAAACACGAATATTTTCTGGCTGCTTATTTCCATGATGTTTTATTATCAGCTTGGAATGAATTTAGAACGGGTATGGGGAACGTTCCGGTTTAATGTGTATCTGCTGGGCGGAATGCTTTTTACGGTTGTGGGAAGTATGCTGTTTTATTTGATTATTTATATGATATTTGGCGAGGCGATGGCAGTAACCACTAGTACACTGATGAGCGCTTTTGTGAGTACGTATTATGTAAATATGTCTCTTTATCTGGCTTTTGCAGTAATGTATCCGGATTTGCAGGTGATGCTTTATTTTATTATTCCTGTAAAAGTAAAATGGATGGCTATTGTATATGTGGTGCTTATGGTATATGATATTTTCAAAGTAGGACAATTGTACGGAACTTATTATGGTGCAACAGTAGGCATTCTGGCAGCGATTATTATGCTGGTTATTAATGTGCTGGCCTTATTGAATTTTATTGTATTTTTCTTATCTACAAGGGATAGGAAGCGTTATTCGCCAAAGGAAATAAAGCGAAAACAGGAATTCAAGCGCCAAATTGCGCAGCCAAGGCCGGGCAGCGGTATTACGAGACACAAATGTGCTGTCTGCGGCAGAACAGAAGTTTCAAATCCGGAGCTGGAATTCCGTTATTGTTCGAAATGTGAGGGTAATTTTGAATATTGTCAGGACCATTTATTTACGCATCAGCACCGTTCGCAGGATACCCTGTGAACAATTACAATTAGCTGATTAGTACTTTTTGGCACTGGAAAAAGCAGGATGATTATGATATAATTTGTATGCCTATGTTTATTTGTATAGACAGTCGGCGATGTTAGGAGGATTTAACAGTTATGGAAAATGAAGTAGTATCAAAGAATTTTATTGAGCAGATTATTGAAAAGGATATAGAGGAAGGCCATTGTCAGGAAATTCATACCAGATTTCCACCGGAACCAAACGGTTATTTACACATTGGCCATGCAAAAGCCATTCTTTTAAATTATGGATTGGCACAGAAATATAATGGAAAGTTTAATCTTCGTTTTGATGATACAAATCCAACAAAAGAAAAGACTGAGTTTGTAAATGCTATTGAAAGTGATATTGCATGGCTTGGTGCGGACTGGGAAGACAGATTGTATTTTGCATCAGATTATTTCCAGGAGATGTACGAGGGTGCTGTTAAATTAATAAAAAAGGGTAAGGCATATGTTTCTGATTTGTCTGCAGAACAGATTCGTGAATACCGAGGCACATTAACTGAGCCGGGTAAGGAAGATCCATATTCCACCAGAACAGTAGAAGAGAATTTACAGCTATTTGAAGATATGAAGAATGGTAAATTTGCAGATGGAGAAAAAGTACTCCGTGCAAGAATTGATATGGCTTCTTCGAATATCAATATGAGAGATCCGGTTATTTATCGTGTAGCCCGTATGAATCACCACAGAACAGGTGATAACTGGTGTATTTATCCAATGTATGACTATGCACATCCAATCGAGGATGCGGTAGAAGGCATTACACATTCTATCTGTACATTGGAATTTGAAGACCACAGACCATTATATGACTGGGTATTAATTGAAATTGGCTATAAAGAAGATGCTTCAGGTACACCAAAGCAGATTGAGTTTGCA